>JBAWCX010000646.1:0-13999 GCA_049590495.1 Binatus sp. (SeqCode) | reverse complement strand
GGCGGTAGCAGCTCTGGTACAGTTGCGCCAGTGAGCATTAGATCTGCCGCGGCGGTTTCACGACCGACCTAGCGCAGTGGCGGAACGAGATGATGAATTAGACGACAATTCCCCCTTGTCTCCTTAGTCTTCTGCCGAGTCTCAATTCACTTACCACCATCGGAAGGAGGAGAAGCCCTATTCCCAGAACTGGTATCATTAGTACGCTGAAAAATAGCAGCAATAACGCGCTCACGAGGTTTCGCTTATAGTAATATAGTTTACCATCTGGCAGTTGTACTCCGACTAATCTTTTGCCGCAAAGATATAAGATTACCGTTCCGTCCTGCTTCGCTCCTCTTTCTAGAAAATTATCTAGACCTCCCGGAACTTGAACGCCGTGCAAAATTGTGTCCCCAAGCTCTATGACGCTATAGATATAGACAGTCTCTCCAGACCGAAGTCCGCTAAAGTGAGCAGGTGACTCCATGTGTATTTGGGCATTCCCTAGCATCTTCAGGGTGCCTTTCACTTCCTTCATGAATTCTCGCTTTTCTCGGTCGGCCTTGCTCAGAAGTGTATCTCGTTCATTTTGTGAGGCGGTTTAGCGGGCGGTCCGCGATCTTTAGTCTTGGGGTCCGGTCCGGTCTTGGCCGCCGCCACCTGGCGCGCGATATCTCGGGGTGATCGCGCGCGTCAATCAATAGACGGAGTTCGAAGCGGCCACGCCGCACCTAGCCTCTCTTTTTCTCCCACCTGTCCCGGTACCCAGCATTATTCTGTTTTGCAAAGCACCACATGAGACAGCGGTAACATAACAGCCATCCCCCTCCCAATATCACCAACCGAAGACGATAATCCCCGTTGATTAACCACCAAGCCAAGAATAAAAAAAAGCCGAAGAACCCGATGCACCCAACTAGATCACCGACCAGGCTGTTTCTTTTTACCTGGTCCGCACCGCAGGAAGGGCATGTATGGAACCCCTCCTTAATCACCGTTCCGCAAAATGGGCAGTCCATCGATTTCTCCCTCCCAGCGCGCAAGCTCCACTGCCAACCGCGCGAGCATAGTTCAGCTTCAAGCGAAGCGTCAAACAAGCGCGGCAAGTTCGCGAGACGCGATCGAGACCAAAGCACCGGCCAAGGAATCGGCCTAACCGCGCGAATTGGATCAGCCAAACTATGGGCGATTAAGCTCAGCCGCAGTCCGGAGAAAGCGGAAAGTGACGGTTGCGGTACAGGACGGCTTCGATCTATGAACATTCTGATCCGAGATGTCATATCGGAAATTCGGGTTAAGGTGGTGTCTCGAAGTTAGCGGACGGATTGTGACCTGGTGGGTAGTGTCTCAGTTTGACGGGAGCACAATCACTAAGGAGTTTCGGAGGTATCATAGAGCTATGATCACTGAGTATTTTGCGTGTTTAGCAAATGATCTAGAGACATTGCAAAAGAACGTCAATGATGCAATCGCGAAGGGTTGGCAGCCGCACGGCGGTATAGCAGTGGCGGTGGGAAACCCTCGACTTGCTCAGGCCATTGTAAAAACTTCTGGATAAAAACATCCATGCGACGGGTGGCCTGCAGCGGCAACCTCAAAAGGGGGGAAGAGTACATATGGCGGATTCCGAGTATCAAAAGAGACAAGAGGGAGACGTTACGGTTTTCGAAGTGACACCGGCAACTTCCCCGAAATCCTGGGCCGCGGCGTTCTTTGGAGTGATCTTCTTCCTGGTTGGTTTATGTATGATTGGCACTTCTACTACCGCAATGTTCATCTTTCTCGGCCTCGGCGGGCTGGTGATATATCGCGGCTGGTTCAGAGACTCGCGGCCAATAGGGTGGAGGTCAAACGCCACGATTCGCGTGACTCCGAGCGTCATCGAAACGGACGGCCGAACCTTCAACAAGGAAGACATCTCTCGGCTCATCATAAAAACCTGCGAGCGCAAAACTGGTAATGTGTACTACCTCCAGCAAATTCACCTAGGAGCGATACCCGAAGCCGCGAAAGCGGTGGTTTTGGAGACGGGTGGCAAGGCATACACTCTCGCGGGCGGAATGGACGAGACGACGGCGTACGGTTTGCTGAAAGATGTGGGCAAAATCATCGGGCTCACCCACGAGATCTGACAATTGCTCCTGGGTTCAAGTGAGCAAACGGCAAACACGGTAGGGCAAGCTGCCGACTCAGTAATGATCGGCGTCTAACAGGGAAACTCCCTACAGATAGATCCTCGCACGCCAGTGTACGGGCGCCCCCAACGATTTGTGAGCAGGAATCCGGGACGAATCAGGCGGGGAGACGTTTCTAACGGTGATGCAGGCCACCGCAATTGCTCGATGTGGTCAATTGCCACTGCCCGACCGTTCATTGGTGGGGCTTAGCGCGGTCGCCGAACGAGGTGATGCGTCTCCACGAATGATGGTCATCGCAGTTGAGATCATGGAAGCCGCATCCGCCACGTTGGCGGCCACTATCATTGTGTTGTTGGTCTTCGCCATTTTGCCGAATTCCTGAATGTACTGCTCTGCAACTCGCAATTGAACCGCCTCAATACCGCCTGGTTCCTGGATGGCCTGTGCTATCTCCTTGATACTGGTCGCGATGGCGCTTGCGACCGCTCGGATTGCCGCGGCGTGTCCCTCAGCTTCATTGATTTCGCGAAGTCTTCGTCCTTCGGACGCCTTGATATCCTCCTGCTTCCTGCCCTCTGCAGTGTTGATCACGGAATCGCGCTGTCCTTCTGACTCCAGAATAAGCGCGCGTTTAGTGCGTTCAGCGCGCATTTGCCTTTCCATCGCTTCGCGAATGTCGTCAGGGGGCTTAATGTTCTTGATTTCATAGCGCAGAACTTTCACCCCCCATGCCTCCGAGGCTTTATCAATTTCCGCAACAATGTGTGCGTTGATCGCCGCGCGCTCTTCGAACGTCCGATCCAGTTCAATCTTGCCGATCTCGGCGCGCACGGTAGTCTGGGCGAGCTGGATTATACCTGCTTGGTGGTTGGAGATTCCGTAGGTGGCCTTTACAGGATCGATGATTTGGTAGTAGAGAACGGCATCCACCTTTATAAGAACATTGTCCTTGGTTATGCAGTCCTGTTCTTCGACCGGGATTACGGTCTCCTTCAGACTGTGGCGTTGGCGAACCGTGTCGACGAACGGAATGATAATGTGCAAGCCTGCCCGAAGGGTGACATAGTACCGACCTACTCGTTCCACGATCCAGGCTTCTTGCTGCGGTACGACCTTTGCGGCGGCCAGTAGTATGTATACTGCGGCGCCGGCGAGAATTACGAATACTATGAGAAATGGCATATTGGTCTCCTATTCCGGCATTATCCACAGTGTCAGCCCTTTGATCTTCATCACGCGGCATCGTTGACCCCGAGATAATGCAACATGACTCGCGTTGTGCGCATTCCAACGAGTGCCTCGGAGTTCCGCTTTCCCAAAGCCATACGGTGGGACGTCATCGACTGGAAGCGCGACCTCACCCAGCACGTTGCTGAGCTCGCGATGTTCGGCAGTTCGAAGGAGATGGCTCCGGAGCCAATCGCGTGCCCAGAAGAGAGTTGCACCGGAAAGCAGTGCAAACGCGAGCCACTGGCCCCAGATTGGGAAAATCTCCAGCGCCGAAATCACGCCCACCAGGATCGCGCTTATCCCAAGGCAAAGGAGCGTAAAGTCTCGCGTGATGCGAGTCTCGGCGGCGGCAAGAACGATGCCGCTGACTACCCAAAGCCACCAAGGCATGTGAACTCCCCCAGAATTGTTGAACGCCTAAAGACGCTAGCCTATCGCCGCTAGTATCACGAAATCGACGACAGCGGAAAGGGTCGCTCGTTCGCCAACGCGCCGATGGGGATGTTCGATACAATCGGATCGGGGCTGAGCCAAGTGAACGGCATGCCGCTCCCAAGACCAGAGATTTTGGTGATCGAACGATCGGTTAGAGAATTCTTCTGGCGTCTGATTGATCGCATCTCGAATCAAGACTACAGGTTTAGAATAGGCGGCTTAGCCGTTGCACTTTCACTATTCTGTGTTGCAAGAGCGTTTCCGCAAGAGGCGCTCCAACTCCCTCGACCTCAAGCAGAACCAACGATTAACCTTAACCCTCAATTTCCTCTTCGCGAAATGCCGGGCGTGGGACCGCAAAATAACGAGCTAACACTTCCCATCATGCCCTCGCCGCCGGCTGTCGTGACCACGCTAAAATTGACCTCAGCTTATCTCGTTAAAGTGGGGGCAGTTCCTTCGCTTCTACCGCGATGGGCAGCTACCGATGCCCTCGCGCGCTGCTTCGGCTGGGGTATCAAACCGGAGATTCCGGTTGTGGTGTCTCGAAGTTGGTGGACGTATTGTGTGACCTGCAACGTGGTTAGAGAGCTTAGTCTCCATCGCCTCAGCCAATACCGCTTCACCGGAATCTCCGGACACGTCTCCTATGGCAACCGCTCTTCACGAGACCCGTCTCGTCTAGTATTTCTAACGACGATCCTTTCTTCATCCGGTCCGGCAAAACGGCTAAGCACCGCCCATCCGGTCTGTCCTGGCTTGACGAAAAGAGAATCGCTTCGATTCTTCTGACAGCATGAACCACGCGCCCAATAATCTGGGTTGGGGCTTCGCCGCCCTGAACTTGCCTCCAGTATCCAAGGACCAATCATCTCCTGCTCGGTCGTTTCCAACTTCGCCAACACGCCGGCGTCGGTCAGATCTAAAACTCTCTGAAGACGGCCTCTGACCACGAAGTGAACGTAGGGTTTGCTCGGAGCGTCAACCACGCCAGAGGCAGTTATCCGGACTCGGCTTCAATTCGAGCAGTCGCGGCGGTTGTCGCGACGTACAGCGTCTCGAATGTGCCACGCGGAGTAAAGCGGGCCTCCAAGCATCTTTGCACCCAGCCCTGCCAGAACTTCCGTCTTCTTTCCGCCGGCAAGATGGTGATGCACAAACCACAGATCTACGAATCGATGGAATGGACCGTCGGCGCCAATAAGCGGCACGCGCCGAAGCGCTCGTCTCAACTCGTCTTCAGAGAGCACTACGTGGGCTGACCCGAGAGAGCGCCTCTGACGTAATCGGCCAAATCCTTGGCCGAGCCCTTCGTAAGAAGAGCCAACGGGGCGTCTCCTCCGAGGTCAGGATGAGGGGCATTGAGCCACGCGCGCACCCGCGCGTCGGAACCCAGGAGCCTCCGCAGCGCAGCCACCGTAAATTCGATCTCGCGAAGAGCGTCTTGGGCGGCCTTCGCATGCGGCCGTTTCGAAAGCGCCGACGGGGTTAGGCCGACCGCCTTCGCTAACTCACTAACGGAAATGCCAAGACCGCGTGCCACCGCATCAGAGTCAAGGCGGCCTGTTGCGCTGTCGTGGAATTCCTCGACCATGGTCTCTAGTGCGCGGTCGTCTTTCGACTTTCCCGCCTGGAACACCTCCGCAAGATTGGCAATCGCATCGTCGAGGGCACCCAGCGGAACCACTGCCGTTGCTCCTGCACGATAAACTTGGGCGCTAATCTCTCCGGAGAGCTTGCGGCTCGTAATCACAATCGCGATTCCAGGAAACCTGCGACGCAATCCTTTGACTTGGAGAACAGCGGTTCCATGCTTGCCGAGCCCGGCTACGATTAAATCGGGAGCGGTGTCCGGCCGTACGCCGGCCACAGCTTTTGCTACCGTAAGCCTCCGCAAATGAGCCGACCGCAGAGCCGCGGTTACCCTTTCTTCGAATTCCGGTCCCTCATCACTTCGTGTGACGTACAGAGCATTCAGCATTGACATAAACGTGCCACAATTGTGCCGAATCGTCAACCCAGTGCCCATGAGCCAATAACCTTTCCCTGTATCTTCTTTTTGATTAGCAAAGACGAGCCGTGTGGATTTGACATTCGGTATTCAAATTTGCATATGTATACCGAATGACGAAGCACGAATTTCTAGCCTTTCTCGACGCTGCCCGCGATTTCTTCGGGACTTGGCCTCCACCGCCAACCCTTTACCTGAACCTTCGCGAGAATACTCCTCCGGGACAGGCGCGCTGGGACCAGCAGGCGCGCCCTTTGATAGCCCGTATGCTAAAGCGCGGGCTGCTCGAATGGATTCCCTGTCCCGAAGCTCGTAAGAAGCATCCGACCAATCCTTGTGGCAAGGCGCATCTTGCACTGACCGCCCTGGGCAAAGCCCAGCTCGACGCCTGGAATCAGTTAGGATGCGATGCGCACACACACAGCCGGCATTGTCACGTGAATAGGCGCCGTTTCAAGCTGGCAGGCTAGCCGGACGGATCAATGGTTGCCGATCGCAAAGCACTGTCGTGCGCGCGATATCGAGTAGTGTTCGAGGCCCGTGAGCCGCTCGATCTGCCAGGGTATCTCGGCTCGACTTTACGCGGCGCGTTCGGCCACGCTTTCCGCGCGGTCGCGTGTCCTGCGCCTCGTGGGCTGGACTGTCCGGCCCCTGCGCAATGTCCATATCACCTGATATTCGAAACTTCGCCGCCGCCGGGCTCCGAGGCGCTGCGAACGCATGACGAGATTCCGCGACCATTTGTGATCGCACCCGAAGATTCGGAACAGGGCAGCGGTGAGCAAAGTCGACGGCTGTTCCGATGCGGAGATGAGGTCTCGTTCGAGCTCGTGCTAATCGGTCGCGCTCAGGAATTTTTTCCATATTTCGTCGTCGCGTTGCGCGAGGTGAACCAGATGGGACGCGGCCGGCAGGCTGTCGAGCTGCGAAGGATCGAAGCTCTCTGCCGGCGAGCGAACGAGTCGCGCGTGGTCTACACAGCGTCGGAGAACCTGGTACGAGGATCGGCTGATAGCATCAGCATCGGCGTGTGCGACCCGGTACCAGACGGTCCGCTGACGATCGAGTTTCTCACTCAGACCCGGCTCAAGCACGAAGGCCGGTTCGTAAGAACGCCAGAATTTCAGATTCTGTTCCGGAGGCTTTTGGGCAGGCTGTCTTCGCTATCGCGATTTCATTGCGGCGCGCCGTTGGAGGTGGATTTCAGCGGGCTGATCGATAGGTCGGCATCGATCCGGTTGCTTCAAGACGACACAAGGTGGACAAGGTGGCAACGCTATTCGAGCCGGCAAGATCGGCGCATGGAATGGGAGGGAATCGTGGGCCGCGCGACGTACGAAGGTGACTTCGCCCCCTTCTGGGACTACCTGCGCTTCGGACAATTCATCCACGTCGGCCACGGCGCCACATTCGGGCTAGGGAAGTACCGCCCGGATTCTCAGGTGATTCGGTCGAGCTAGCTGACGACTATGCCGCTCGATCCACACCACGCACTTGAAGTCCTTCGGCAACTGGATTTTAACACGTATCACGCGAAATCCTGGAACGAGAGCCTTTTGATCCACAGTTTCAGCGTTTACTCGGTCGTGAATGGAGTTCTGCCTTTCACTCAGATTTACTCTGAAAACGAGAAGGAATTGATGCGGTGGGCTGCGCTACTACACGACTACGGTAAGACTGGCGCCAACTGGCAGAAAGCGAAACGCGGCCCACACAAAGTCAGCTTGGGTGATACGAAATATGAAGTTCTCCGATCGATATTACGTGACGGAATTGCGCGATACTCGAGTAACCTCCTCTCTGAAAAAGACATAGACGACATCCTTTTTGTCATTAGTCACCACCATGCGTCAGGCAAAGCAGCCTCCACATCAGCCCGCAATCGCATGAAAGATATCGTTAGCCAATGCGACCAATCTGTTTCTCGGACCCGAATTTCGGACGATTTGATCCATACGCTCAACGCGATCATTGATACGGTCAGATATCGCCTTTTCGTCGTGGAACTGATCGAACACCCTATCTCACCGATCGCGATCGGCGCATATGACTACATCTTTTCAGAAACGCAACACATAACTGCGCTACTCTACTCCTCAACATCAACTCTCTACGTAGCTGAGGTCGGAAAGCCCCTGCCGACAATTGACGACGTGAACGTCTTCCTCAACGAGAAGCTGGAGGGCGGGACGGTCCTCAAGCTCGTGGGTGGAAACGCTCGCATCTACACTGAGGAGAAAGGCTTTCTGAAGCTAGCCTCCGACCCCGAACGTTTTGTCGCGCATGCCGCTGCACAAGCAAACGGATACTGCCAAACGAAAAGAAGAGCTGCCGAAAGGAATCCTGCGTCGTGGTCCGACGAGATGGAAGAGAACTTTCTGTACGGCCGAGTCTGCGGCACCACCTACAACGATTTACTCCGCCTCTGCGACGTTCCCGCGAAAAAGGAGGTCACTCTAAAGCACGGCAAACAAATTCAGTTGCGACATCTCTATCTTGAGCAAGGTAGCCGAACGGGTCCCGTCACCGTGCGCGACCTAGAGTTTCTTGAGCTCAAGAGAGCCGGCCGAACGTACGAGCAGACGCTTCGGGAAATGTTAGAGTTACTCAACCCCTTCGTTACGGAACGAATCGGTGGAGTTGGAGTCAAGACGGCCAACCATGCGTACGATGTTCGGGAACTCCTAGTACCTGACAGCTCTGTGTATCCTCTGGCAGATGCGATCGATCCTAAAGCGGAGGCTCTCGCCGACTACGATCGGTATATGAGACGACAACCCCTGGACCTTTGCCCGACTTGTAACCAATTTCCCCAGGGTAATGTTAGCGCAGCGGCTTTTGGACCTTCCCCTATGGGCGGCACAGTCGAAGTCTTTTACACGCGCTATATGCGGTTGATTAAGAAAGAGGGCCGAGAAAGTCGTGGCGTGTCGTTCTGCGCCTGGTGTAGTAAGTGGTGGGACATGATGTGCGTGGATGCCGACGGGCGGAGACAAATGTATCACCTTTGCATTGTGCCGCATCACCTTTTCGCACGCTTGGACTGGCAGGAAATCCTAAGACCAGACCCACTGATGCCGCTGGTTGAGCTCGGAGCCTCAGGGACACTGGGGAGCGGGGTTTACCCACACATTGCGCTCCTTTCGCTCGGGGGACGGGACCGCGAGGCGCTTTTGAAAGAACTGGTCGCCGTACTAGAGCGGGGCGAAGATCAAATTCTCGATCGCCTCTACCGCTACGGACTTAAGGGAGCTGTAATCGTGACGAATCCTGCCAGTTCGCGTGACCTTCTCACGTCGGGCAGCTTGAGCATCCATAGCTCCGAATGGCCGCTCCTTCGCAAACCTCTTCGATTCCTAAATTCCGGAAAGTGCACTTATAGAGCGGCAGTGAAAGCATTCCAACGAAGCGAATATGCAATTGGAACGCTACTTTCAGACGGTTCGATCACGGTCACGAAAAGCAACGAGGGTCAAATATCTCAAATGGTTACAGAGATTGCGGAAAAGACCGGGCTGTCCTTCCTGGCCGACATTTGGATTGGATCGGACCGGCGGCAGAGGGTGGAAAACGCCTCTAAGGTTATTCGCGGTATGAATGAAACCCTCCGGCGTCTCAAGGACAAAGAAGATGAGGAGAGTCTCATAGACGCGATGATCGCGAAGGGACTGCATCTGGCGCTGAGCACTCGCCAAGGGCAATTCCGCACCTCCGAAAACGAGGAGCGTGAGAAAGCGGCATTACGAAGTGCCGCGCAAAAGATCCTCAAATACAAGGATCAAACATACCGCCGAACGGAACTAGTGAGAACAATGATCTACACGCTCGCGTACTTCAGCAGGCCAGATTCGTCGCCAACGACCATAGAACCGAGTCCGAAAGCCGCTAAGGAGGCGCCGTGAAAAAATACCAAATAGTCGTTTTACGCAGTTTGAAGGGCTTCGGCCAATTCGTTACCGAGTCGAGGGATGAAGCAAATACCTATGAGTTTGGTGAAGATGACGAACGTCCCGTGATTTTCGGGGAAAAGCTCAAAGCGGTGGAGCGCCGGACCATTATGCGTAAGGTCAGAGAGGTGCTCAAAGTGAACTGCTGGTTGCGCACGCACAAGAAGGGCGCTGATTCAGGCATTTCCGGACTCTGTATGTCGTGTCCAGCATGCGTCCTCTTTGGCGGAACGTACGCTCCCAATAAGGGCGGCCCATCCGGCGGAAAAAACGTAGTCGAGATGCGTAGAATCTTCTATACGGCTGCGTTCCCGTTTGTTGGCGGCGGCATTCGGGACGTCACGTTTAATGCGGTTGATGAGCGCACAGGCCAAACGGGACAAGCGATGGGGACCAACCAGATTATAGAACCACGCGATTTTATCGACGTCGTGACCGTCGAAGCCGACGACGCGGACTGGGTTAAGCTCGCGATATGGGGAATCGAGCACACGGACAGATACGGAGCTAACACGCGCATCTATGGCGAAATTCATAACACCGTCTTAGGAGTCCTTGATGAAACGCGCCTCAAGCTCGCAGCTATAGATTTGGCGCGGAAGGGTCCATTCAAAGCAGTGAACACCGAACTAGTCGAAACTATGGAACAGGAATTAGGCACCAAGCTCAAAAAGATCTTATGCGGCGACGAAGAAGTGGGGGACGTGATCCGGAGGCTAGCTGTTTCGGTCGAAGTGAACGACTTGGCGAGACGCAAGAATGGAGTGGATCTACTGGTCGATGAGTATTTCGGCACGGTAAAAGAAAAGTATTCAGACAAGAAAACACAGGAAACAAAGCCTGCGGCGAAGAGCAAAGAGAAAGCGCCCACGGGCAGAGACAAGAACCTGCCAAAAAAGATTGAGGAACGACTAGCCGACCTTCGGGCAACGCTAGCACCAGCACTAAGAGTGGTGGCCAGGAACCTGTTTGACGCCAAAAAGACGCCGGGAGATGAGGAATTGAGCAATATCGGGAAGACCGATTACGCTATGGCTCGCCTAATCGAATCAGCAGTGTTTTCCGACGAGAGCGAGGACGAAGAAACCGAGGAGCAGCCTGCGGCCCAATGAAGCTCTATCGAGCAACGCTAACGGCGAAAGGTTATCTCCACTTCTACGCAACGGAATATCTCAAAGCTACGCGTGTGTCCGATCTACTGCACAATTGGGCGCTGATGTTCGCAGTCAACGACATTCACGGCGACCCGGACCTTACCCATCTGGACAACCTGCGGCGGGTCAACTTTTATTGCACTGCGGCAACCCAGAAAATAGCGGAGCGACGCACGTATCTCCGGAATCCCGTGCCGGAGGATACCGGCGCCGGAAAGATGGGACTCATGGAGATCGAGTACTACTTGCCGGGTTCGACCTTCGAGTTACATATCCTTTCCCGCGATGGATCCGAACCACCCGAAATGGTCCTTTACGGTAAGAAGCGTACACCGTGCCAAATCGATGCCACAGCCGAATCGTTCAGGCCGCATTCTGAGCTTTCAGTCCGGCCAGCCCACGTAATAAATCCTCTCGATTACGACCAACTTTCCGAGGTTAGCTACGCCAAGAAGATTCCCATGAGGCCTTCTCCGGTCTATTACATTTCCGCGAAATTCTCCAAAATCTTGGTGCAGGACAGATCCAGGATCGTCGTTCCGAATATAGAGGAGAGCCCGCTATGGAAGTAGAAGCGGAGCGCTGGCCCATCTTCTCCGATCCTCTGGTTCTGAAGCCGATATATGCTCATCAAAGGGCGCTCCTTCACGAAGGCGATTTCAAAAAACTCAAGATTACTGTTCCGACTGCCGGCGGTAAGACGCTTGGCGCCCTTTTGTTTGCCCTTCGTCAGACATTCGCAGATCGATACAAAAAGGTCCGCGCGCTTTTTACCTACCCGACGAATTTGCTCTCACGCGATCAATTTCAGCACTCGATTCTTGGAGCTCTGCGCGATTGGATAGGCGCGACCGTGCTAGCGAACGGATCGATTGATCCGGTACAGCAAAAGTTCGTGAGCAGCGCCGAGAGTTTTGAATATGCGGTTGCCATCGGAGCGCCGACGTATGTTCTCAGACTTCCGGATCGTCTGGCACCGCGCGACCTGTACGTCACCATCATAACTGGCGAAGGGCTGCAACACCTATTCTCAGAAGAGAACAAGGCTACGTTGGGACGCCGTAAAGGCACCTATCTGTTAAGGATACTCGAGGTCCTGAACCAACACGATCACATTATCCTTTCGTCGCCCGATCTGCTGGGTTACGTGGCTCAACGTTGCTATTCGAGCAGCTCTGGATTTTATAACAACCGATGGCGTGATGAACTCGAATTAAAGCTGGCCGAACATCAAGTTGTTGTTGATGAGTACCACTTTTACGATCCTTACACGTATATCAACCTGGAGCGGACTCTCGAGAGGTTGGGAGTGACGCAATGGCTCTGCTTGTCGGCGACCAGTAAACGCGACTATTTTTCCGACGCCCAGGAACTGAATAGTCAAAGCACCGACACTTCATCGTCACTTGCGAACGGATGGCGGATAGCGTCCTTCCCAATTAGTGTCACGCTTCATCGAGGAGAGATGTCCGTCACCGACCCCGATCCGCAAGATAACACTATATACTTTTACAACTCCGTAATTGCGGCTCATGAGACTGCCCTAGCGCTTGATCCTGGCGGTACAAAGATCACCGAATTTACGGGGATCCGAAAGTCGGTAGTGGACCAGTCAAGGTTGACGATCGCTACCTCGGCCGCCGAAGTCGGGCTAGACCTACCGTTTCGGCAAGTAAACACAGAATTTTGGGGCAACTCCTGGGAGGTGCCGTCGCTTATCCAGCGGGTAGGCAGAGTCGGGCGATCCGAGAAAGCAGCCAAGTCTATGGCGCATGTCTGGATCACGGGACGCGAGCCAGACGTTCTGTTCAAAGCATTTGAGAATACGCCGCAACTGTCAAAGAAGCAGTTCGCTACGGTCCTGTTGGAGGCGTTTGGTGAGGAGACCTTCAACGAGCGCGAGTACGTAAGCTTCTATCTTTGGGACGAGGCGAGAATCCAGGAGCTTCGTAGATTTTGGCAGACTCCGCCTGAGGTGAAGAAGCTAAGGTTCCATTTCCGGCCTCCGAATTCCCAGGCAGTGTTTAATTGGGCCGGAACGCGCTTCGCTTATGATTTCATTCCTATTCACAATCGATATTTCATCGAGAAAATCAGCGATCTTACCGACGCGCCGTTCTGGCAGGAGATGGGCTACTCCGAATGGAGGGTCGTTGGACGGCGTGGAAGCCCTATGTATCTCCAACGCTACGAGGGCAAGAAAGACAAAAACGCTAGGAGACATTTCTGGTAGCGAGGCAACCCAAATGAACTCGGTCATCATCTCGGACTATGGCGTTATGCTTGCCAAGAAGGGTGAGCGGCTCGTCATCCGCGGACCCAAACCGCGGCTCGAATTGATCGAGGGCGGCCCGCAGCTTTTCCTGGCTCTCGGCATCGGCGCCAAGCGCCCTACCCTCACCGTCCTCACATCTGAAGGTCCCAAGACACCGGCGCCTCCACTTCGCCGCGCTGCTCCCGACGCCAACGGCGTCAAACCACCCAAGAAGTCACCTGACGAGATCGAACTGCCGCTCTTCCGGGTTGGCGAAATCGTGATCGGCTCCCCCGGTGTCTCGCTCTCGGCCGATCTTGTCGAAGCATGCTGCGAGCGCGGGATTCGCCTCTCGTTCCTCACGCGATCTGGCAAACCTTACGCGATGCTCTCCTCGCCGATGCTGACCGCGACCGTGATCACGCGGCGCGAACAGCTAGTCGCGTACAACGATTCGCGCGGCGTCGAGCTCGCCAAGAGCATCGTCCGCGGCAAGCTCGGCAACCAAGCTTCTCTGCTCAAGTACTTTGGCAAGTACCTGAAGGAATCGAATCCTCCCGTCTATGAGGAGTTGACCACGTTCGCGAAGTCAATCGCGAAAGGCCGCGCCGACGCTAAGCGCATCGAAGAACCCAATATCGACGCCGCTCGCGAGGCGCTGCTATCTGTTGAGGGTCTCGCCGGACGCACGTATTGGAAGGGCGTCCGTCTGCTGATTCCGGAGAACCTTGGATTCGGATCGAGAGAACATCGTGGCGCTCCAGATCCGGTAAACTCCGCTCTCAACTATGGCTACGGAATTCTCTACACACAGGTGTGGGGCGCGATCATGAACGCCGGCCTCGAAC
>JBAWCX010000645.1:0-1947 GCA_049590495.1 Binatus sp. (SeqCode) | reverse complement strand
GATCGCGCCGTTGCGGCGCCGCGCCGCCGATCCCGACGCCGATCCGACGCCGAGTCCGACCGCGATTCCCAGCACGCCCCATCCGAGGATTCGGCCGTTGAGGCCGCCGAGGACGTCGAACGCAAATTCGCCGACCAGCAGCCCCAGCGCTCCGCCGGCCGCGCCGATCACGCCGCCGACCGCGAATCTGCGCGCCGCCTGGCGGATCTGGCCGACGCTGAGTGTTTCGATCGAGGCGAGAAATGCGCTGATCAGTGCGCCGATCAGCGCACCGAACAGGATATCGCGGCCGTAGACCCATCGGATGCCGAGGATTGGCTCTGACAGCCCCCACGCGGCGAAGCCGCCAAGCGCGCCGGCGGCGGCGTAGAAGAGAAGTTTTTCCTGGGAAACGTTACTCGCCATGATGCACTACTTTTTCACTTTTAACTTTTCACTCTCAGCATTGCGCGTGCATGGGTCAGGTTCAAGGTCAATTCTGTGGATACGACTATTGTCGAGGCGCCGTTACTGGAGACTCAGGGCGTCAGGTCTACGTCGGGCAGATTGAGCGGCAGCCCGCACGTGCCGCATTGCTGCGAGAAAACTCCGCCCGGAGCGCCCCAGAAATAGTTCCCGTCGCATCGCGGACACTTGAAGGAATACATCTTCGAGATATTGAGCGCGCTCAGGATCAGCGCAATGCCAGTGCCCGACAGGGCCCATTTGAAGATGGTGAGAACGATGTCGTTGTAGCCGATGAAGTACGCGAGCGCGGCGCCACCGACTAATCCCGCGAAGAATACGCTGACGTAATAGAACTGGCGTTGCGCGACGACCATGCTCGCCAGCGTGGCGCGATCCTCGGCGGTGATAATCGGCGGTTTCGGCGGCGGGATTCCCGCATCTTCGAGCAGGTCCAATTTGTCAATTCGCCCGGGTCGCCCAAGTGCCGCGCTCGCCTGACGGCGTCGATTCGAACGTGCCGCTGATCTGATCGCTGCGGCGCTCGCCTTCGAAGTAGTAGGTCTCGGTGCCGTATGGGACCTGGAACTGCAGATGGTCGCCGCGTACGAATCCTTCGATTGACGTCGTCCCGAAGCCTGACTGACGGATCTCGATCTCGCCGTGCAGGAAGCCGTTGGGCTGCGGCCGCAATCTGAGATTCATCTCGGGATTGCCGCCGCTGCGCAGACCGCTGATCGTGCCGGTCGCAATCGTCGGCCCGGTGATGCCGCCCGCCGACATTGAGCCGGTGCCCATCGAACTGCCTATCGCGCTGCCGCCTCCCGGATACGTCGCGTACGGTCCGGCGGCGTCGGCGAGCACTTCGAATCTCTTGGCGCCAAAATATTGGCCGTTCAAATAAAAGTTAACCGTGTAGGTGCCCGGCAGAAACGCGCCGCCGCGCGAATTGCCGACGCGTCCGCTGAAGGTCACCGTCTTCATGCTCGTCGAGACGGGCTGATAATCGTTGACGCTGCCGAGCGTGCGCCCGTCCGGCCCGATATACGCCGCGTCGACACGGTACTGCCCCGGCTCGAGCTTGTAGAGGCGGTTCTCGAAGCTGGCCTGCCAGCCGACGAACAGCACCTTCGACACGGCGAAGGAGTTGGTCGCGCCCGACAGCGCGGTCCCGGTCTTGGTGGTGTTGAGAAAGCTGATCCCGCGCAGCTGCAACGGCTTCGCGCGGCGCTCGTCGATCATCGCGAGTTTTTCCGCCTCTTCCTGGCGCTTGCGCTCCTCTGCCTTCGCCTCGGCCGCGGCAGCCGCCTCGGCCGCCGCCTCCGCGTTCTTCGTGCTCAGGTCCTGGTTAACCTTGAAGGTTTCCTCCGAAAGCATCTTGTCGTCCGAGTAGAGCGCGACCTTGTAAGTGCCGGCGGGCTTGTCGGTCATCGTCGGCATCAAGGCGACGGCGCTGAAGTCGACGGTTTTCTGCGCGGGCCCGACAAAAACGTGAGTGTCGCT
>JBAWCX010000644.1:0-5033 GCA_049590495.1 Binatus sp. (SeqCode) | reverse complement strand
GTTGACCGATGAGGTCGAGGACGAGACGCAAAAATATTCGAGCGCCCTCGAAAAATGCCGCGCCCTGGTCAACGACTACGTCGTTGCGCTCGAGCGCCGCCGACGGACGCGGGAGCTGGGTCGGTTGCGCGAGAGCGCGGCCGACCCGGCCGGCGCGCAGGCCGTGATCGCCCATAGGCGCGAGAGCCGCGGCGCATGACCGCACGACGTACACCAGTCGAACCAATGTTCCGGCGATCAGCCCTTAAACCTGCCGCGCGAACTTGCTACCATCATTCCAGCCTGATGCACCTCAGAGGGCCCATAGCTCAGCCAGGTTCAGAGCTGCCGGCTCATAACCGGCTGGTCCCAGGTTCAAATCCTGGTGGGCCCACACCATTCGTGCCCCCGGCGTGGCCGGCGGGTCGTAATCATGAAGACCAACAAAAACTTTGCGCGACGCGCACAAATTTAGCGGAGGGTGGAATTGCGTGAAGAGATAAACCGGCTGATGGATCTCCAGATCATCGACCGGCAACTGCAAGAGTTGGAGCAATCGCTGACGTCGATTGCCGGGCGAGTTGACCAACTTCGCGATGAAAATCAGAGCAACCAGGCCGAACTGGATCGCCTTACCGAACAAGACAAGGAGATAACCGCGGCCCGCAAAAAGTCCGAGCGTGAGCTGGCCGAGGGCGAAGTCAGAATCCGCAACAAGCGGATGCGATTGACGCTGATCCGCAACGACAAGGAACTGCAAGCGCTGACCCATGAGATCGAGTCGTTGAAGGAAACCAATCAGCGCCTCGAGACCGAGCTGCTCACCTCGATGGAAGGCGCGGACGTGCGGACGGCGCGAATCAAGGAACTCAGCGAGGCACTCGCGAAGGGACGCGTCGATCTCACAGCGGCGGAAAAAGAAATCGCGGCGGAAGTCGAGGAGCTCAAAGGCAATATCTCGAAAACGCGCAAGGCGCGCGAGAAGATCGCCGAGAATGTCGACCCTCGCCTGCTGTCGCGCTACCAGATGATTTTCAGCCGCCGCGCTGGCGTCGCGGTCGCATTGGCCAAGGGCGGGACGTGCCAGGGATGCCGGATGCGGCTGCCGCCCCAGCTCTACAACGAGATCCAGAAGCATCTGCAGATACATTTCTGCCCGAACTGCCAGCGGGTGCTGTACTACGAGGAGCCGGCGGAGAAGGCCGACTCGTAGCGAAGGGCAAATCACTTGATTTAATGTGAAACCCGCCTCGGTTTCACACTTCCCTGGGCAGGGGTGACCCCTGCACCCGGTGATAAGAGAAGATGCGGGACTGCGTCCCTGTTAGAACTTTGTAAGGGAGAGGAGCGGTCGACCGCGGCGATTACCGATTAGGGACACTCCAGCGATCACTCTCGCGAATCAGCGTGAACACTGCGGGCATCGGGATCGATTCCCAGAACTCGTAGTTGACGTTTGGCATGAACGCGTGCAGCGCCAGCGCGATCAGATTGCCGTGGCTCGCGAGGATTACCGTGCCGGTTGAGTGTCGCGACGCGATCGAGTCGAGCACTCGCAGGACTCTCGCTTGCGCGTCGCGGCCCGACTCTCCGCCGGCGAGCGCATAGTCGAAGTCTTCCCACGAGCGTTTGAGATGAGCTTGCCAGTCCGGCAAATCGACCGGCGACAGCATCCGTTCACGAAGATCGTCGATGGTTTCGATGGCGAGGCGGCGCGCTCGCGCGATCGGCTCGATCGTCTGGCGCGCGCGGATGTAGGGGCTCGAGTAGGCGGCGTCGATGCGCGTCGATACGTGCATCTCGCTCAACCGATTCGCGTCGCGAATTCCTTTCGGCGTCAGCGGGCGCGTGTATTCGTCGAAGCCTGAAGTTCCCGGTGTGACTGACTCTGCGTGTCGGACCAGAAGAACAGTCAGCGGTGAATTAGCGTTGGTCACATTCATGGAATGCATAGGCAAAATCGTGAATCGCGCGCGAAAGAAATGCGCGCTGCACAAGGACCCTCACCTTAATCCTCTCCCTTGCAGGGAGAGGGAATCGGATCAATGCATCAGAACTGCCCGAAACCGAACCTTGCCGGTCATCATGCTCTCATAGCCTTCCGACGCCTTCTCGATCGGGAACGTTTCGATCATTGCGCGCACTCCCGTCATCGCCGCGAATTTCAGCGTATCCTCCGAATCCTTCGACGTTCCCGACGGCCATCCGATAATCGATCTGTGCGCCAGAAGCAGCTGCATCGAAGAGACCGGGAATGGCTCAACGCTGGCCCCGACGACAACCAATCTGCCGCCGACGGCAAGGCTGTCCACCAACGGCGGGATTCCTTTGGCATCTGGCGCAGTGGAGAGTATGACGGCGGCGCCTCCCTCTTTGGACATCTCCGCGGCGACGTCTTGCGTGCCGCTATCGATATATCTCCGAGCACCGAGCTTCAGCGCCAGCTCCTGCTTGTCGCCGCCGCGGCCGATCGCGATTACGTCGTAACCAAACTTGGCGGCAAACTGGACTCCCAAATGTCCGAGCCCGCCGATACCCTGGATGGCGACGAGGTCGCCGGGCCCCGCGCCGCTGTGCCGCAGCGCATTGAAGGTCGTGATACCGGCGCACATCAGGGGAGCGGCTTCTTCGGGACGCAAAGCGTCGGGGATATGGGCGAGCGCCTCGACCGGCGCGATCACGTGCGCGGCATAGCCGCCGTCGTAACTGATGCCGGGAATCTTCAGATAGCGGCAGGTGACGAAGTCTCCGCGGCGGCATGGATCGCATTTGAAACAGTTCCCGCCGTGCCATCCGACGCCGACGCGATCGCCGAGTTTCCAATCGCCCGCGCCTTCGCCGAGCGCGTCGATCACGCCGGCAATTTCGTGGCCCGGCGAGCGTGGATAAGTGATTCCCGGAAACAGTTCATCTTTTGTAATCGAGTCGCTATGGCAGATGCCGCACGCCTGGACCTTAATCCGGACCTGGCCGCGAGACGGCTCGACGATTTTCTCGTCGACAATCTTGAAGGGACCTTTGGGTTGTTCGACGCGAACGGATTTCATGTTGGCCTCCGCATTTTCGAAGATGAGAGATTTCAGGATTGCACCGATACAATGGTGAGTCACACCGCCGCGATGAAGAATCCGCTCCGTTCCCTCTCTCTGTAAGGGAGAAGATGAAGGTGAGGGTCCAAATACAGCGCACTGCGCGATTCAGGATTCTGCCTCTGCTCTGACCAGCGGAGTGCCGCTCGAAAAGGTGCTACTCTAACGGCGCCGGAGTGAGTCGGGCGATCGCTTCCCGAACAGGGAAGAGGAAAGTCCGGGCTCCATAGGGCAGGATGGCCGTTAACGGCGGCGCGGAGCGATCCGCGGAAAGTGGCACAGAAAATACACCGCCCGCAAGGGTAAGGGTGAAATGGTGGGGTAAGAGCCCACCGGCGCGCGAGTGATCGTGCGCGCATGCCAAACCCCATCCGGAGCAAGACCAAATAGGAGGCTGAGCGGCCCGCTCTTAAGGCCTCGGGTATGGTCGCATGAGCCGGCGAGCAATCGACGGCCTAGAGGAATGATCGCCGCCCGCATGGGCACAGAACCCGGCTTACAGACTCACTCCGGTTCTTTTCAGTGAACGTGCTTTTTTCAGTGAACGTGCAATGTGCTGACAGGTTGCACCGCGGCTAACATCAAATTTCCGGTTCCCCTTTCCCGCGCGGGCCCGAAAAAACGGGTTAGGGGTTCGGTTGCCCCGACGCCACCACGCGCGCCGATGCTTCCAGCCGTTTCAAAATCCCAGTCCCCGACGTCACATACCCCGCCACCCTCGACAGCGCCGCTAAATCGCGCACCCCCGCTTCAATCTCCGGCGCGATCGCGAGCTTCACTCCGCGCGGAAGTTCCCGCGCAAACGCCGCGACGCGCTCGATCTCGTCGAGCGTCCTGTCCCGATACGCCTCGAAGTGATTGACCAGGCGGCCGAAGCCGTTGGCGTCGGCGCCGTCTTTTGCAAGCGACGCTCGCAACGCCGAAATTTCCGCGAGATGACTCAGCGGACGCTGCGCGGAATCCGCGACTGCCGTCCAGGTGCGCTCGTCGAGAAAGCGGTTGACGACTATCGCGGACAGCTTGAGTCCCTCGGCGTCCATCTGCGCGAGCAGCTCGCGCGCTTGCCGGATACGATCGGGCTCCGCCGTGGTCACCATCACGAACTTGACGGTCGGCGAATGCAGCAGCGCTTCGGTCTTGTGCAGGCGATCGATGATGGCGTCCATGCTGTCGGCCATCGCCGCGAAAAACTCCGTGATGGTCGATAGCACCGTGGCTCCCGCATAGCGCTCGAGCTCACGCACCACAAATCGCGCCGTCTCGGTGGCGACCTTCATCGCGATCCGTCCGGCGGAGAGCGACGGCGTGAAGAGCCATCGCGCCGTACGCGAATCGAGCAGGCGGATGAAGCGTGCCGGGGTTTGCAGGAACTCAAACGAATGCGACGCGGGCGGAGTATCGACGACTTCGAGCTCGAACGCGCCAGTCTGATGAAGATCGTAGAGGCGTTGCAGCGCGGCGAAAGCCTCGGAGCCGGCGAACTCGGCGGTGAGGCTTTTGTAGAATGGATTGTCGAAAATTCGCCGGCGCGTCACCGGGTCGGCGACAAAACGCTCGATGATCGCGTCCCAGGACCCCGACACGTCGAGCATCATGGCGGAGAGCTGAAGATGGGTGTCGAGCCCGGCCGCTGCAAGCTGGCGGGCGCCGATTCGTGTCGGCTGGCCGCCCAGTCGCGCCAGGCCAAGCGCGTCACGCAGCCGCTCGGAAGGATCGACCGTTA
The DNA here is from genome assembly GCA_049590495.1 of Binatus sp. (SeqCode). Classification (GTDB taxonomy): domain Bacteria; phylum Desulfobacterota; class Binatia; order Binatales; family Binataceae; genus Binatus. The sequence goes on along the minus strand of JBAWCX010000644.1, from coordinate 242 downwards.
TCACCGCGGTGTTGAGACCGCCGGACGCGCCCGCGAGCGCGAGCGCGGCGGCCACTGTTGTCTTACCGACGCCGCCAGTGCCAAGCAGAATCGGAATCGAGCCCTTGGTAAGCAGGTCTTTCAAGTATCGGCTCCGCCGAATGCCCAAGATAGCAGGCACAACCAAAAGGCGCACCGCGACCCTTTCCTTCCCGCGACCGGTTCCCCTCTATGTCGGGCTGCAGTACCAAATTACCCTCGCC
>JBAWCX010000643.1:0-2766 GCA_049590495.1 Binatus sp. (SeqCode) | reverse complement strand
GCCACGACGTGAGCGCGAAGAAGGATGAGCCAGACATCGGCGAGCAGGCCTCGCGATTGTCGGCGCTTGGCCCGGTGCGTGCGCGGATGCGCGAGTTGCAGCGCGCGGCGGGCGCGGATGGCGGCGTCGTGATGGAAGGACGCGACATCGGCACCGCGATCTTTCCCGACGCCGAGTTCAAGTTCTTTCTCGATGCCGACGTGAAGACTCGCGCGCGCCGCAGATTCGAAGAACTGAAACGCAAGGGCGCGTCGATCACGGAGCCTGAAGTACTTGCGCAACTGGTCGAGCGCGACCGCCGTGACAGCGGCCGCGAGCTGGCGCCGCTCAGGCGCGCCGACGATGCGACGGAGATAGATTCAACGAAACTTTCGGTCGAAGCGGTTCTCGCGGCGATGAAAGCGAAGATTAACGCTCGAATCAACGCCGCTAAGGACTTGAAACGAGCCTAGCCCGGTTGTAAGGATTGCAGCAGCCCCGAAGTCCCGGAGTTCCCGGAAGGTCCCACTAAATGGAGAAAGCGTTGCCTGAACAGATGAGCGGAGGAGAAAATGACTTTGAGTCGTTGATGGAAGAGAGTTTGAAGGCTCCCCGTCCCGGCGATGTGCTGGTCGGAAGAGTGCTTCTGATCACGCGCGACAGCGTCATCATCGACATCAATTACAAGTGCGAAGGGCAGGTCCCCCTCGACGAATTCCTTGACCATGAAGGGCATCCGACCGTCAAGGAAGGCGACGAGGTCGACGTGTACTTCGAAGGCACCGAGACCGACAACGGTACGGTGATGCTTTCGCACGCGAAGGCCGAGAAGTTCAAAGTCTGGCGCGAACTCGACAAGGCGTTCCAGGCGGAGACTCCGGTCGAAGGCGTGGTGCTTGGCAAAGTCAAAGGCGGGCTCAAGGTCGATATCGGGGTGCCGGCGTTCCTGCCGGGATCGCATGTCGATATCCGCCCGGCGCGCAACCTGGATCGATACGTTGGGCAGCGCGGGCGTTTCCAGATCCTGAAGTTCAATCGCGCGCGCGGCAACGTTGTGGTCTCGCGGCGCAGCGTGCTCGAGCGCGAGCGCGCATCGCTGAAGGAACAGACGCTCAAGGTGCTCGAAGAGGGCGTGATCCTCGAAGGCACCGTGAAGAATATTACCGACTACGGCGCGTTCATCGACCTTGGCGGAATCGACGGCCTGCTGCATATCACCGACATGGCGTGGGGTCGTTTGCAGCATCCGTCGGAAGTGCTGAAGGTGGGCGACAAAGTCAAGGTCGTCGTGCTGAAGTACGACGCCGAGCGCGAGCGCGTGTCGCTCGGCATGAAGCAGATCATGCCCGATCCGTGGACCAAGGTGGCGGAAGCATATCCGCCGGGCACGCGAATCAAAGGCAAGGTCGTCAGCGTGACGGACTACGGCGCCTTCGTGGAGATCGAAAAAGGCGTCGAGGGTTTGATCCACGTCTCCGAGATGAGCTGGAGCAAGCGCGCGGTGCATCCGTCGAAGGTCGTCAATCCAGGCGACATGGTGGAAGTGCAGGTGCTCGGTGTTGACGAGGCGAATCGCAGAATCTCGCTCGGACTCAAGCAGACCGAAGCGAATCCGTGGGAAGAGCTCGGCCTGAAGCATCCGATCGGCAGCCAGGTGAAGGGCAAGGTCAAGTCGATTACGGACTTCGGCGTGTTCGTCGAAATAGAGCCGGGCATCGACGGGCTGGTGCACATTTCGGACTTGTCGTGGACCAAGAAAATTCGGCATCCGAGCGAGATGGTCAAAAAGGGCGACGAGCTCGAGGCTACCGTCCTCGGAATCGACGTCGAGAACGAGCGCGTCAGCCTGGGCGTCAAGCAGCTCACGACCGATCCGTGGAATACGGTGGCGGAGCGCTATCCGGTGAATACGCGGATTCATGGCAAGGTCAGCTCGGTAGCGGACTTCGGCGTGTTCGTCGAGATCGAAGAAGGAATCGAAGGGCTAATCCATATCTCGCAGCTCAGCAACGAGCGGGTCGACAAGCCGTCGTCGCTGTACAAGGTCGACGACGAACTGGAAGCGCTGGTCGTGCAACTCGACGCGAAGGAGCGGCGGATCGGACTGTCGATCAAGGCGGTAAAGCAGCACGAAGAGCGCGAGGAAATGCAGGCGTACCTCAAGCGCGAGCACGAGGCGGCGCGCTTCTCGATGGAAGATATCCTGAAGGAAGAGCTCAAGCTCGATCGTGACGACGGCGAGCGGCGCGCGGCGCGCGGCGGCAAAACCAGCTAGATGGGGGAGCCGCTTCGGTCCATGCGGAGCGCGGACGGCGGCGAGATCGATGACCAAGCGGGAAATCATCGAAGAACTGTTGGCGCGCCGCCAGAAGTTTACGCATCGCGAGTCGGAGACCATCGTCAATGCGATGTTCGACGCGATGGCCAGCTCGCTGACACGTGGCGAGCGAATCGAAATCCGCGGCTTCGGCAGTTTCGCGGTCAAGAAGCGCCGCGCGCGGCAAGGGCGCAATCCCAAGACGGGGCAACTGGTCAGCGTCGATGCCAAGAAGATCCCGTTCTTCCGGGCGGGCAAGGAACTCCGAATCGAAGTTAATGGCGTCGAAGAAGCGGCCCGCTAAGCCGTCACTCGAGCGGCGCGACGGGAACGGGGCCGTTCCCGACGAAGGCAGCCGGCTGTGGGCGCCGTGGCGCTACGAGTACCTGCGCGGCATCCGTTCCGACCCGAAGGCGTGCATCTTCTGTTTCGGCAAACTTACCGACGCCGAGCGCCGGGAACTGCTGGTC
>JBAWCX010000642.1:0-7133 GCA_049590495.1 Binatus sp. (SeqCode) | reverse complement strand
GGCAGGCGCAGCGGGCGCGGCCGCTGACGCAGCAGCATCGGGCGCGGGAGCCGTCTCTTCGGACTTACTGCAGGCCGTCACGAAGAACATCGAAACTAGTGCCAGAAGCAGGACCTTGCGCATCGCTTTCTCCTTGGTTGGTCGGTGCTCAGTTGAGCGCGCAAACTTGAAACGGGGCAAGAATACGATAGGTGCGGATTAACTTCAAGCGCGTATTTCGCATCGCTTCGGACCAGCCGCGGGCCCCGGTCGAGGTGAGCCTCGCGAAGAAATTTTTTGACTATTCCGCGAGCATCTGTATGATTTAATCCGTATTTGGCGATTTTTGTCCAGCGCCTTGTGGGCGGATGTGGTGGAGGTGATCGGGGTGGAAGAGCGGCGTGTCATTTTCGCGGGCCTCGGGCTCGCAAATCGGCAAAATTCCAGAGTCGTCGAGCACGAACTCGACATGGTGCGAAGCGCGGAGCGTCCGGTCGCGGGCAGGCCGGCGTTCACGCGAATTCTCAACTGGCTGATGCCGTCGGCACGGTTAGTAGGTCCGCCGATGCGGTCGGTGGCGCGGGAACTCGAAGAGGTTTTCCCCAGCCGCGATATCTGAGCGGACTCGCGCGCATCGCGCGGCGGCTCGCGGAAGGAAGATTACGATGAGCGGGATCACGCGAATCTCGACTAATACGCCGTGGGAACCAAGAGTCGGCTATTCGCGGCTGGTCAGGGCCGGCGACATTGTCGCGGTCTCCGGCACCACGGCCACCGACGAGCGTGGGCTGATTGTCGGCGCGGGACAGATGTACGTGCAGGCGCGCCAGGCGCTGGTCAATATTCGCACCGCACTCGAGCGCGCGGGGTTCGCGATGCATCACGTGATTCGCACGCGAATCTTCGTCACCGACATGGGGCGGTTTGCGGAAGTGGCGCGCGCGCACAAGGAATTCTTCGCCGACTCCCCGCCCGCATCGACGATCGTTGAAGTGCGGCGGCTGGCTAGTCCCGACATGATGATCGAGATCGAAGCCGACGCATACGCAGGCGCCGCGATCAGCCGGGCATCGAGGGCACCGAAGCGGAAAGCGGCGGTTAAGGCGAAGGCGGCGGTGAAGCCTGCGGCGAAATCCGTGAAGAAGCCGGCGTCGAAGAAAACGTCGCGCCGCAAATAGCAGCGGTCGAAAAACTTGCGCTATTGATCGATCAGTTCGGCGGCGTGGATTCCCTCGGCGCCGCCGGCGGAATGGAATGCGTTGGCGGCGGACGCGATATACGGCTCGGGATACGCTCCGATCAAGACTGTGGCGAGGGCAGTCAGTCCGATTGCGGCCACCAGCGCGGGACGTGTACTCAGTCGCTCGACTTCGACACCGCCCTCCTGCATATACATCGCGACTATTACGTAGAAGTAGTAGTAGGTAGACACTACACTATTGAATACTGCGATTATTACCAGCCAGACGTATCCTTCATGCAGCGCCTCGCTGAAGATGTAGAACTTGCCAACGAAGCCGGCCAACGGTGGAACCCCGGCCAACGACAACAGGAAGATAGCCATTGCGCCGGCGAGCAACGGCTGGCGCGCCGCGAGGCCGCGAAAATCGCTGATCTGATTGCCTGCATCGCCGCGCCGTTCGAGCGCAATGACTACCGCGAATGCGCCCAGGTTCGTGAACGCATAGCCGAGCAGGTAGTAAAGAATCGCGGGGCCCGAGCGCACTCCCGCCGCCATGCCCAGCAACAGGTAACCCGCGTGCGCGATCGCGGAGTAGGCGAGCATCCGCTTGATATTGGTCTGCACGGCGGCGATCACATTCCCGCCGGTCATCGTCAATGCCGCAACAGCCCACAGCACCGCCTGCCAATGCGCACCGACGGACGCGAAATCGACCAGGAAGACGCGGACGAACGCGGAGAAGGCGGCGAGCTTCACGCCAACCGCCATGAACGCAGTCACCGGCGTCGGCGCGCCTTCGTAAACGTCGGGCGTCCACATATGAAATGGCACCGCGGCGACCTTGAAGCCGAAACCGGCGACCATCATGCCAATTCCGAGCAACAGCAGCGAATTCGACGCCATCGCGCCAGAAGCAAGTGCCTCGTGAATCGGGCCAAGCTTGATACTCCCCGTCGCGCCGTATACGAGCGCGATCCCGTAGAGCAGGAAACCGGTTGAGAACGCGCCCAGTAGAAAATATTTGATAGCGGCTTCGTTGGATTTGACATTGCGGCGCATGATGCCTGCCAGCACGTAAACCGTAATCGACATCGTCTCGAGACCGAGGAAGATTACTATCAAGTCGCCGGCCGTCGCCATCAGCATCATGCCGAGCACGGAAAACAGCAGCAGCGAATAGTATTCGGCGCCGGAAATACGGTTCTCGGCCACGTAGTCGAGCGACATCATCACGGTGAACATCGCGGCGATCAGGATCGTCAGCTGGAAGAATGCTGAAAAGCTGTCGATCGAGATCGCGCCGGCAAAAGCGACGCCGTTCTGTCCGACGATTCCGAGCGTGAATACGAACGCAACCGCGACCGACGCCAGCGTCAGCAGGCCCAGCCCTTCGCTTTCGCCGTCGTCGACGCTCACCCCGACCAGCAGCACCACCATCGCGGCCACGGCGATGATTACCATTGGCAGAATCGGCAGCCAGACGAAGTTGATCGCGGCCAGATTGAAGGGATTCATCGTTCGGCCGCCGCTACTACAGGTTCGCGAGTTAGTATTGGCAGAGTAGCTATTCGATTATGCTGTCGTTCAAGCTCGAGACGAGCTTCCGCGACATTTGCCCTCGCGAGCATCGCAGTCACCGACGGCTCGATCCGGCTGATCAGCGGGCGTGGGAAGAGTCCCATGAAAAACATCAACGCGATCACCGGCACCATCACGGCAATCTCGCGGCCGGTCAGATCTCGCATCGTTTCGTTCACCGCCTTGGTGATCGGCCCTAACATCACACGCTCGTAAGTCCACAGCATGTAGAGCGCTTCCAGGACGACACCCACCACCGCGATAGTCGTGGCCAGCCTGATTCGCAGGAAGGCGCCCACCATGATCAGGAACTCGCCGACGAAACCGTTGAGCGCGGGCAGGCCGATCGACGAGAGCATCACGACCATGAAAATCGCGGCGTAAACGGGCACGCGCTTCCACAGACCGCCAAACTCGGAAATCTCGCGCGTGTGGCGCCGCATGTAGAGCATCCCGACCAGCAAAAATAATCCGCCGGTGGAAACGCCGTGATTGAGCATCTGGTAAATCGCGCCATCGACACCCTCGGGGTTGAGCGCGAAAATTCCGAGCATCACGAAACCCAGGTGACTAACCGATGAGTATGCAATCAAGCGTTTGAGGTCGGGCTGCATCATCGCGACCAACGCGCCGTAGATGATTCCGATCACTGCGAGTGCCATGAACAGCGGAATCGCCTCGATGGCGACGGTGGGGAATAGCGGAATCGCGAAGCGCAGGAATCCGTAGGTGCCCATCTTGAGCATCACGCCGGCCAGGATGACGGAGCCAGCAGTGGGCGCGTTGGTGTGAGCGTCGGGCAGCCAGGTATGCACGGGCCACATCGGAACCTTGATCGCGAAAGCCAGCGCGAAGGCCGCGAACAGCCAGCGGCCCTGGGTGGGAGTGAGCGGCACCTGGTAGAGCAGCGGCAGATCGAAGCTGGTGCGGTTGAAATGCACATGCGCCTGGTACACGAGGTACAGGATCGCGACCAGCATCAGCAGCGACCCGACCATCGTGAACAGCACGAACTTGATGGCGGCGTAAATCTTGCGCCCGTGTCCCCAGATGCCGATCAGGAAGTACATCGGAATCAGCATCACTTCCCAGAACATGTAGAACAGGAACAGATCGACCGAGAGCAGCGTGCCGAGCAGCCCGGTTTCGAGCACGAGCATAAAGAAACAAAATTCGCGCGGGCGCTCCTCGATATCGCCGCCGCCCGAGTAGAGAATCGACAGAGTAATCAAAATAGTAGTCAGAAGAACCAGGAACAGGCTAATCCCGTCGATACCAATATGGTATGTAATGCCGAATGCGGGAATCCATTCATATTGTTCGGCAAACTGGTAGTCCGCGAGGTGCGGATTGAATTGCCAGAGGACGTAGAAACTCAGCGCGAGCGGAAGCAGCGAAAAAATGAACGCTGAATTCCAGATCGCACGTTCTTCGCTCTGCATCAGGATGAACAGCGCGCCGATCAGCGGCAGGAAAATCAAAGCTGTGAGCAGGCCGCCGTTCATCGACCCGTCACCAGGAACAGATAGTAGCCCACGACGCTCAACGCGCCGAGCAGGTAAACGAATGCATAGTGCTGGACGTTGCCGGTTTCGGCGCGACGCGCCACCTGGCCCGAGGTCTGGACGGCGAGACCAGCGCCTTCAGCGGCGCCATCGATCATGTAGCTGTCGATCGCGCGGTTGAGGACATTGTCCGATACCCAGAACAGCGGACGCGTGACGATGAAATTATATAGTTCGTCGATGTAGTACTTGTTGAGTAGCAAGTCGTAGGCAGGCTTCAGCCGCCACGCGAGGAGGAACGGGAGCCCCGGCAATTGGATATACAACACCCAGGCAAGCACACCTCCAACGATCGAAGCGCCTAATGCCAGGAGAGAGAGGTCAAATGAGCTCGCCTCAATTGCCGGTTTGAAGTTACCAACCACCGGCGCGAGGAATCTCACGAACGTGTCTCCCCAAAGCAATTGGTCGGGAATGTTCACCCATCCGCCAACCGTCGCGAGAATAGCCAGTACGATCAGCGGAATAGTCATTACGGCCGGCGACTCGTGGATGTGATGCTCTTTGTTAGGATCGACACGCGATTCACCGAAGAACGTCATGAAGATCAGCCGGAACATATAGAACGTCGTAAGCCCGGCGGTAATCACACCGACGAACCAGAGCCAAAAATGTCCCGACTCGTACGCAGAATCGAGAATCAGATCCTTCGAGAAGTAACCGGAGAACGGAAATATCGCGGCGATGGCGAGGGTGGCGATGAACATTGTCCAGAACGTGATCGGGATCTTGCGGCGCAATCCGCCCATCTTGTTCATGTCCTGCTCGCCGCCGAGCGCGTGCATGACAGAGCCGGCGCACAGGAACAGCAAGCCTTTGAAGAACGCGTGGGTCATCAGGTGAAAAATTCCTGACGCGTATGCACCCGAGCCCACGCCGAGAAACATGTAGCCGAGCTGGCTGATGGTCGAGTAGGCGAGCACCTTCTTGATGTCGGGCTGGACGAGCGCGATGGTCGCGGCAAAGAGAGCGGTAAGTGCGCCGATCGTCGCGACCAGATCGAGCGTCGCGGGCGCCAACGTGAAGAGGAACCCGAGCCGCGCGATCATGTACACGCCCGCGGTCACCATCGTGGCCGCGTGGATCAGCGCGCTGACGGGAGTCGGGCCGACCATCGCGTCGGGCAGCCATACGTAGAGCGGAAGTTGCGCCGATTTGCCGGTCGCACCGATGAAGAGCAGGAACGCGGCCGTGGTCGCGGCGGCGCCGCTGAACAGTGCGGCATTGTTGCGCATCTCGACGAAGTCCAGCGTCCAGACGCCGTGCGCGCCGAGCGTGGCGACGATGGTGAAGATCCCGAGCAGAAAGCCCGCGTCACCAATTCGGGTGACGACGAACGCCTTGCGGCCGTTATATGCGAACTGCGGATTCGTGTACCAGAATGAGATTAGCAAGTAGGAGCATAGTCCGACGCCCTCCCATCCTATGAACATCATTAGCAAGTTGTCCGCCAGAATGAGTATCAACATCGAGAGCGCGAACAGGTTCATGTAGGTAAAGAAGCGCGCGAAGTCTTCGTCGTGCGCCATGTACCCGACTGAGTAAAGATGGATTAGTGCGCCGACCCCAGTGACTATCATCACCATCACGCCCGACAGCGCGTCGACGCGCAGTCCAAGCTCGGCGTGGAAGCGGCCTCCCTCGATCCATCCCCACAGATGCACGGCGAGCGCGCCGCCCGGGGGCATCGCGAGTAACTTCAAGAATGCCCACGTCGCAACGCCGAACGCGACGAACATCACGCCCGGTCCAACGACGTTGACCGTGCCGCGTCCCGACCTGGCGCCGAAAAACATGTTGAACACGACGCCGAGCGCCGGGAACAGCAGAATAAGCGCGAGTGCTGGAAACTCAACCGTCATTGGTTTCGGTCACCATCTCATCAGCGTTAAGTCGTCCGCGTGGACGGTTTCGCGATTGCGGAAAGTCGAGATGATGATACCGAGGCCAATTGCGGATTCGGCCGCCGCGACCGTCATTACGAAGAAGACGATCACCTGGCCGTCCATCGAGCCGAGCCGGCTGCCGATCGCGATGAAGGCGAGATTGACGGCATTGAGCATCAACTCGATCGACATGAACATCACCAGAATGTTGCGGCGGATGATCACGCCGGCCACGCCGATGGCAAAGATCATCGCGCTCAGCGACATCATGTAGGTGAGCGGAATCATGACGCGACGTCCCTCGCGGCGCGGGGGTCGTCGGTGCCCGGCAGCTTGCGCGCGAGCGCGATCGAACCCACCACCGCGGCCAGCAGCAGCACGGAGGTCACCTCGAAGGCGACCAGGTAGTCGGTGAACAGCTTGCCGGCGAGACTTGCTAGCGAGCCGTAGCCAACGGGCTCGTGAGTGAACTTTATTTGCATATGCGGGGGCGCGAGGATGAAGAACAGCTCAGTCACCAGCAGCGCCGCACCGATCGAGCCGAAAAACTTGAGTGCGAGATGACCGGTCGGACCGGTTTCGACTTGAAGATTCAACAACCAAATCACGAACAGGAACAGAACCATGATCGCGCCGGCATAGACGATGATTTGCAGGAAGCCGACGACGACGGCGTCTTCGCCAATGAACAGAATCGCGATGATCATCAGTGTTGAGATCAGCGCGAGCAGCGAATGGATCGGATTGCGCTGGATGATAACGCCGAGCGCCGATACGATCGCCAACGCGCCGAGAAATATGTAGAGGAACGGCGGCATCAGTGGACGCTCCCGGTCGCCACCACGAAGAATGCGGTCAGCAGGACGTTGAACAGTCCGAGCGGCACCAGTCCTTTCCATCCGAGCCGCATCAATTGATCGTAGCGGAAGCGCGGCAGCGTCC
>JBAWCX010000641.1:0-4071 GCA_049590495.1 Binatus sp. (SeqCode) | reverse complement strand
CAGTTGCGCGTCGAGGCTCGCGAGCGCCTCGTCCATCAGAATGATTTCCGGCTCGCGCACGAGAGCTCGAGCGAGCGCGACGCGCTGCCGTTCGCCGCCCGACAGCTCGCGCGGATAGCGTTTGAGATCGACCGTGAGTCCCGCCTTGCCGGCGCTCTCTTTCACGCGACGTTCGGTCTCGTCACGCGCGATGTGCCGTAGCTTCAGCGGAAACGCGATGTTCTGAAACACCGTCATGTGCGGATAGAGAGCGAAATTCTGAAAGACCATGGCGATCGACTCGCGATGCGCGGCGTCACCGGCATCGCCGACACCGCCAATCTGAATTTCGCCGCTGTCAGGATATTCGAGGCTGGCGATCAGCCGCAGCAGCGTGGTCTTTCCGCATCCCGAAGGGCCGAGCAGAACCACGAATTCTCCGCTTCGCACGGCGAGAGAAACGTCGAAAACCCCTCCGCCAGAAGGGAATTTACGCGTCAGGTTGCGCACCGCGAGGTCGGCCATGCCCGCGCCTATCGCGAACTACCCGCCATCAGAGCTCCACGTAAAGACGGTCCCAATGCGACGACGACGCAGACCGCCGGGATCATCATAAGCAGTGCGAGCGCGCTGGCGGGGCCGACGTTTCCGAACACGGTGTAGTAGTAGAGCAGAGGAGGCAGGGTGCGATTGGTCTGTTGCACGAGCAACGCAAATCCAAATTCGTCCCAACTCAGAATGAAGCAGAGTATCAACGCGGTCGCGATCGCGGCGCGGGCCAGGGGCAGGTCGATAGTCAAAAAGATCCGCAACGGTGACGCACCGTCGATCCACGCGGCTTCCTCGATCTCCAATGGAATCGCGGCGAAAGCCGCGTACATCGTCAGCGCGGCGGTCGGGACCGCGATCGCGGCGTGGACTATCGCCAGTCCGACGCCGCTGGGCGAATCGTAGATTCCAAGGGTCGCGAGAATTATTCCGAGCGGAATAGCCACGGCGATCATCGGTAGAAGCCGGATACCCGATACCGTCGAAAAACCGACGCGCTGCGCGAACGGGCTGCGTGACATTGCGTGAGCAAGCATCGCGCCGAGCGCAGTCGCAATCGCTGCGGAGACAGCGGCGACGCCGAGGCTTCTCAGTACCGCGCTGCGAAGTTCATGCACTTCGAACACGCTGATGAAGTGAGAAAGCGTCAGACGATGCGGCATCCAATGCGGCGGCCAGGCAAAGGACTCGAGCTCGGGCGTCACCGATTGCTTGGCGAGAATGTAAAGCGGCAACACTGCGGCTGCGATGACAAATGCGTACAGCGCGAAACGCGCAGCCGTCAGCCCGGCGCCGGCGGAGTCGCCGCGTGCGCGACCGTTCACGCCAGCGCTCCATCGTCGCGCGAGAATCGGCGCGCGAACAATAGACCGCCGATGCCGATCATCGTGAGCATCAGCGCCAGGATCATCGAGGCCGCCATCGCCTCGTGCGGTTTCTGCGCGTCATCCCACAAGCTGTACGAGTAGGTCGACAGCACGGGAACTCCCTCCGGCCCAGTGAGTACGAGCACAGTTGAAAAAATCCTGAGCGCATCGATTCCGCGCAGAATCAGCGCTCCAACGATTGCCGGCATCAGCATCGGGATCGTCACGAACCTGAAAGTGGCGAGCGTTCCGGCGCCGTCGAGGCGCGCCGCCTCGTAGAGTTCAGCGGGGATCGTTTGCAGGCCCGCCATCAACATCAGCATCACCACCGGAGTTACGTGCCACGCGTCAACCAGGATGACCGTGAGCATCGCGAGCGAGCTGCGCGGGCTGAGCCAGGGCAGGGCGTGTATCCAGGTCAATGCGATGGCGCCGTTCAAGTATCCGCGCGGCATGAAGATATAGCGGGCGAGGGTGAGGATGACGATCTCGGGAATCGCGAAGGGTAGAATCGCGGCGGTCTCGATCAATGTAGAGCGCTTGCGACGCGCCGTAAGCGCCAAGGCCAGCGCGAGCCCGAGTACAAATTCGACGATCACACTTCCGAAAGGTATCAGCAGATTGTTTGCGAGCGCGCGCCAGAACATCGAGTCGTCGAAGAGAACCCTATAGTTGGCAAGCGAGGCGCCGTGGCGATCGAAGGACAAGACCAGGCCGTTCAATGCCGGCAGCAGCAGCATCGCTGTCATGAAGATGCACGGTACGAGAACGAAGACCGTGCGAAGCCTCGTCGCGGCGGCGTTCACAGCTCGGGCCTTGAAGAGGACTCCGCGCAATCGCATCGCTCGGCGGCGCTGTGGACGTTCGAAGCGATCGCCGACGCCGGCGGAGCGTCATCGAAAAGGACCGCGCGAATGGCGCGCCGCCAATTGTCGCTCAGGTCGGCGTAACAATCGACCGTCGGGCGCGCTCGCACGAACGGACGCATCGCGACATAGCCGGCATAGAGCTGCGCGTCTTCGCTGCCGGGCGGCGGCGGCACGCTGCCGTACCATCCGAGTTCTCGGCTCAATTTCGTTTGGACATCGGCGGTCAGAAGATACTGAATGAATTCCGCGGCAAGCTTCGGATGAGGTGCGGAATCCGGAATAGCCAGGTAGCCGCCGCCGAGCGGGGTGGCTCTGCCGTCGGGTCCTGCCGGAATGGGCGCGCTCAGATCCACGCTGGGAGCTAATCCTTTCGATTGAAGATAGCCGATCGCGAACGGCCAGTTGAAATGAATCCAAACCGACCCGCGAGCCTGCGCTTCGAGTACCGACATCTCGCGAAACACCGCCGACTCGTCGTTCAGGTCGGGCGCGAGCTGACGGATAAAGTCCAGCGCGCGCAGCGAGCCCGGCGAGTCCGGCGCGCATTCGCTGCCGCCTGCGGCCCATACGAACGGCATCACGTCGCAGATCGCGCCCTCGTAGCGCGCCCCTTTCAGCGCAAGCTTGCCGGGATGCTCGCGGGCGAAACGCGCAAGATCGTTCCATGTAGAAGGCGGATTCGGCACCTCGATGCGATTGTAGATCATCGCCTGCCACATCAGCCGGTGCGGAATGAAGTAGAGGTGGCGATCAATGGTCGCCGCATCCCACGCCTCCTTCGAAAATAACGCTCGCGCGGATGGTGACACCATACTGTCGAGCGCTTGCGCGTACCCGTGCGCCTCGCCAAGCATCGCGAGATCGAGTTCAACCAGGTCAAGCGCGCCGTGACTGGCAGCCTGCACCCGCATCGCCTGCAGGATGTCGGTGTAGGTCTGTGCAAGGAGGTTCACATGCACGTGATGCTGCGATTCGAAATCGGCCACGAACGCATCGTAGCGCGCGGCCTCGTCGGGGAAGACGGCGAGCGCGATGTTGAGTTGCTCAGGCGACGGTGACGTATGGCATCCGGTAAGGAGCACCACGAGCACCAGCGCAGAAAAATTTGTCGATCTGTGGAGTACAGACATTCGGCTCGCACTCAATGTTCAGATCGATGAGCCGCGGGACCTGCAACCTGAATGAGATTATGTGCGGTGTTGACCAGAGAGACGTGGGTAAAGGCCTGCGGAAAATTTCCAAGTTGGCGGCGAAGAACGGGATCGTATTCCTCGGACAGCAGACCAACGTCATTGCGCAGATCGAGCAGACGCACGAAAAGATCTCGCGCCTCCTGTTGACGGCCGGCGAGCGCCAGGTTGTCCGCAAGCCAGAAGCTACAAGGCAAGAACGCTCCCTCTCCCGGCGGCAGGCCGTCGACGCCAGTCTCGGTCGGATATCTGAGCACCAGGCCGCGGTAGATCAGTTCCTGCTCGATCGCACGGACGGTAGAGACCACGCGCGGATCCTTCGCGGGCAGAAAGCCGACCATCGGAATCATCAGCAACGACGCGTCGAGAGATTTTGAACCGTAGGATTGGATGAAACTGTTGCGCTCCACATCGAAGCCACGGGTGCAAACGTCACGATGAATCTCGTCGCGCAGCGCAACCCAGCGGTCGAGAGGTCCGTCTCCAAAACCTTTGCGAATCTCCTTGATCGATCGGTCGACCGCCACCCACGCCATCACCTTGGAATGCGTGAAATCGCGCCGCGGCCCGCGCACTTCCCAGATTCCTTCATCTGGCAGCTTCCAGCCCGACTCCAGG
>JBAWCX010000640.1:0-4002 GCA_049590495.1 Binatus sp. (SeqCode) | reverse complement strand
GTTCGAGGCCGGGCGCGAGCAAGTCGCGATAGCAATTGCGAATCGAGAGCGCGGAGTTGATCGCAACCGCGCCCGCCTGCTCGACTTCGGCCAGCCGCTTGAGCGCGCGCGGCCCCTGGCACATCGGCAGCACCAGATCGACGCGCGGCGCTGCTCCAGCTGCGAAGCTGACCGCATCGACCGCCTGGATCGCGACGCCTTCGCGCTTCAGCTCCGCCAGCGTGGCGTCGAGAATCGCGGCGTCGGCCTCGACCTTGCCCGGTGAAAACTCGGGTTCCCGATAAATTCCCAACGCTCGATAACTCATGGCATCTTCCGTATTGCGAGGCGCGCGGCGTCGAGGTCCGACGCCTCATCGACGTCGATCGATCCTTCGATTTCGATCGCATCCAGCCGCATCCCGCGCTCGATGATCAGCGCGAGGAAGCGGCGCAGTGCATCGAGGCCCATGCTGCGCGCATCGGCAGTGTAGTTGAATATTCGGGTCGACAGGAAATAGAGTCCCGCCGTTACCAGAGAACTCTGACGGTTACCCAGCCGCTGGATCAAGCCGTTTTCTGTTACATCTGCGAAAAGCGGTTTGGCCTCGCCGCGCCATCGTGTGACGGCCAGCACGCCCGCCAGATTTTTGTCCGCGCACTCCTCGATCTTCCGTCGCGACTCATTAACAAAACGCGCGAGTTCCGCCTGTGGAATTACAGCGTCGACGGTCGCGGCGATGAACCATCCCGGCTCGAGCACGTCGCCCAGCGCGAGCATCGTCTCCATCGAATTGGCGGTGTCGCGCACGACGAGACGCACCGACGGCGGAATCTCGAGCGCGATTTCGCTCGCGACGCGCGCCGTCTCGGAATTGATCACCGCGACCACCGACGAGGCGCCCGCGTCGAGCAGCGCGCGCGCCTGCCGCGAGAGCATCGCCTCGCCGCCCAGCATGACGAGCGGCTTGGGAATGTCGTCGCGCGTCGAGATGCGCAGCCGCTCGCCGCGGCCGGCGGCGATAATCGCTCCTTGTAAATCCTTTACCATTGAATTTGCGGAACTTCGTCGATCGACCTAATCGTGATGTCGGCGGATGCATCGTCGTCGCCGATTTGCGAGCCGGTGCGCAGCCACACGCTCCGCATCCCGAGTTGGTGCGCGGGCGCGCAATCCTTGATCAGCGAATCGCCTATCATCGCGGTGGATTCGGGCGCGCATTGTATTTTTTTCAAAGCGGCCTCGAAGATGCCCGCGTCGGGTTTGAAAATTTGAACGCGCGACGAATCGGCAACCGCCGCGAAGAATCGATCGAGCTTCGCCTCGGCCAGGATGCGGTCGAGGTTTCCGTAGAAGTTCGACACGATGCCCATCTTGAAGCGGCTTTTGAGCATGCCGATGACGTCGCGGCTATGCGTCAGCCCGGCGGTCGTCTCGCGGACGAAAGAGTTGGTGACGGCCTCGACGAATCGATGGCGTCCGGCGGCGCCTGACGCCTCAAGAGTCGTGCGCAGAGGGTCCGGGCCGCTTTTCCGCAGGTATTCGAATTGATGGCCGACGAGGAACCGCACCAGGTCCGTGAGCCCGAAGCGCGCCACTACTCGCGTCGCCCCGTAGCCGATTCGGGTCGCGTGCTCGAAAGCCGGATCGAGCTCGGCGCGCGAAATCTCGATTCCAGCGGCGCCATAGCTTGCCAGAAACCGGTCGAGCCAATGCGCGGGCCCGTCGAGCGTGCCCCCGAAATCGAATAGCAGAGCGGTGACCGTGCCCATGAAACGGCCAGTTTAACAGCCACGATGGCCAGCCTCTAGCTTCGTTAATCAACTAAAACAAGCCAATAAAAGTCTGTGGTCTCGACCGACAGTGTGCCTCAAAGAACCAAATTAGAGGCGGTCCGACTAGCCAAAAAAACTCTCGCTTCAATTGAAAGTTGAACTCATAATTAGGGGTGGAAGTTAGTAGTAGGGCTACTTCCTCCGGCGTTACCGCTGTGTTACGGTGACGCGATTGAGGAAGACGGGGGAAACCGGGTTTTAACAGGACGACGTTGATTGAAACTGCTCTAATCGCTGCACCCGATCGCGCCACGAACGCGGTCTTCGGCCGCCCGCTTTTAGAGCGGCTGATGATTAATTGCGAGCGTGCCGGGATCAAACGGTTCGTCGTGGCGGCGCCGCGCGAGCGGTATGCCGACGTCGAGCGCGCGATGGGACGGTTCAAAAATTACGACACAGTCTCGATGGTCGAATCGTTCGGTGAGATTCTGAACCATCGCAATGCACAGGAATTGGGCATCGACCCATCGTCGCCATGCGTGTCATTTTCGGGGAACCTGGTTTTCGCGAAGTCGCACCTGGCGCGCATCCTCGACGCGCATGACTCCGATCCTCGGTCTGTTCATCGCGAATTCAGCACCGACCGCGACCGTGGCGGCGAGATCGCGACCGGTCCGATCGGCGAGATTCTCCGGCGCGGTGGAATGTCGACGACGGTCGCGGGGTCAGCGGCAAGTCTGCTGCCGTTCGCGCTGAACGGGCGGCCCGAGGACCGCGATGAAGCGGAACTGCGGCTGGCGAAATCGATTCGCGAGGAGTCAGCGCACAAGGATGCGCCGATGGCGCGATGGGTGGACCGGCGCGTTTCGTGGCGAATCAGCTACTGGCTCGCCTCGCATACGCGCGTCACGCCGAACATCATCACGGTGGCGAACACGATGTTCGGGCTGGCGTGCGCCTGGATGTTCTCGGTCCCGAACTACTGGATGCGCCTGTTCGCGGCGATTTTCTTTTTGGTCTCGATCACGATCGACGGCGTCGACGGCGAACTGGCGCGCCTTAAAATGATCGAGAGCGATTTCGGCGGCAAGCTCGACGTCGTCACCGACAATATCGTGCACGTCGCGGTGTTCGTCGGCCTGATGGTCGGATGCTACCGGGTCGAGCACAGCAGCGCTTATTTGTATCTGATTCCGATTCAACTTGGCGGATTCGCGATGTGCGCGTATGCCACGATGCGCGCCTTCAAGGTGAAAGGCGAGCAGGCGGCGGCGTGGCTGGACAAAGTCGATCGATGGAGCGGGCGCGACTTCGCTTACCTGCTCGTAGTGTTAGCCTTAGTTAATCGGCTGGAGTACTTCGCTTGGGGCACGGCCTTTGGCACTTACGTGTTTGCCGCGGTCCTGATATGGATTACCGGCCGGACCTCATCTTCGATAACCGCTGAAAGCCTGTAGGAGAGGAATCGAGATCCTGCAGGCGGAGGGAGTATGAACGGTAAGAAGCCTAAAATCCTGTTGGTGCAGCCTACGACCGTCCATCTCGACGGCACGCCGCATAAGACGCGCTGGCGTTTGATCATGGGGCTGATGATTCCGCTGATGGCGGGACTGACGCCCGACGAATACGACGTAACGCTGTGCGACGAGCGTCTCGAGGAAATCAACTTCGACGGCGGATGGGACCTGGTCGGCATGACGACCACCATCGGCGCGTCGCTGCGCGCCTACCAGCTCGGCGACGAGTTCCGCAAACGCGGCATCCCCGTGGTCTTCGGCGGCTTCCATGCGACGCTGCAGACCGAAGAGGCGCTGCATCACTGCGACGCGGTCGTGAAGGGCGAGGCCGATTTGGTCTGGCCCGAGCTGCTGCAAGACTGGCGCGACGGCAAGCTCAAGCAAATTTACAAAGCCGACAAGGTACACGATCTGAAGAACCTGCCGCGGCCGCGCCACGAGCTGCTCAAGCTCAATCGCTACCTGTTCAAGGCGGTGCCGGTGCAGGCCAGCCGCGGATGCCCGTATCGATGCTCGTTCTGCGAGATTCCGGTGTTCTACGACGGCGCGTATCGCACGCGGCCGATCGAGGACATCAACTTCGACGGCGGATGGGACCTGGTCGGCATGACGACCACTATCGGCGCGTCGCTGCGCGCGTACCAGCTCGGCGACGAGTTCCGCAAACGCGGCATCCCGGTAGTCTTCGGCGGATTCCATGCGACGCTGCAGACCGAAGAGGCGCTGCATCA
>JBAWCX010000639.1:0-10771 GCA_049590495.1 Binatus sp. (SeqCode) | reverse complement strand
ATGCATTTTTACTCCGGCCTGTTGATGTACTTTTGCTCCGGCGTTGACAGTGCCTCCAGCTCGTACGATTCATCCACACCGAGCGTTCTCTGTTGAATTCCACAAACGACCTGCAGCGCGTGGACGGTCCTGGCATCAACCAATCCCGTAGGAGGCAATTGTTCTTGCATCTGAAACTGCCGGAGAGCGTGCTCCGTCTCCGGTCCCATGATCCCATCCTGGGGCACCGCCGGCGCAAAGAGTCGTGCTAGGCAACCTTGCGCCCATCTTACGGTAGATGACGAGGGTAAATCCGTTCCAGAAATGTCTCGACGTAGCCACGCCCACCGATGTCCGCGGCTTCCAGGGTGATCGAAACCACCCCAAGTATCTTCTGGCGTGACGGCGTGACCATAGGAAACCAGTTCATACTCAGGAGCGGGCCCCATCACCTGTGGATCGCGCGCACCCTCAGGAACATTTCCGCCGTAGTTACGCAACAGGTTCTCTAATTTAGCGTATTGCTGGTACCGACCGTCAATCGGCAGAAGCCTCTTGTATTGTTCGGCCAGGTCGAAGGCGATATCTGCTGGATTGCCGCCGGTTCTGCGAGCAATGTCTTCAGCCATCATCTGGAGTACGAGCCGTCGCTTTTGGTTTGTTCGCCATTCATCAGCTTCGCGCCCGACCGCTCCCATCATCTTCTCGTTGTGAATATCTTGCATGATTCCATACAACTGGAACGATAGCCCTAGAATGCCCAGCAGATGTTCCGTCGCTTCGTTCAACCCCAACAGCAGCGTGCCCGCCTCAGTCCCTGCATGTTCCACCGCGAACTTCATCGCCTCGTCCACAAAGAGGTTCGACATCGCCCTTTTGTCGATGCTCAGTTCAAGGCCACCTTCATGATTCAATGATAGGGACGAGTTGCCCATTGCGATCGATATCTTCTGATAGTTTGATAAGAAGGGGTCGTTGAAGACCGCCAACCGCGCGGTCAGGGCGTTATCATAATCAGAAGGCCTGTACTTCCGGATATTCGGAAATGGGTCTTTGTACTGAATTGGGGTTTGTAGGTCTATCGCATAGGGAGATCCTGATTTTGTGCCAATGGACGGGGACGACCTGGGCTGCACTGCGCAATAGGACTGTCCTGGTGCGAGCGGTCCTTGACCGACCAGACAAGGTGGCGTTACCGTCGGCACCGGTTTGGTCGGCGCCTGTGCAGGAGCCTTGATCAATGGCCGGACGACCTCCTCTCGAATTTGCAGCCACTCCTGTTTGAGAGCGTTACTCCCTGATTTTAGCGACTTGCTTTTCCACTCAGGATGTCGAGCGTAAAATACCGCGTCCGTGAGTCTATTTTCGTCGCGCACGCCGTTTGCCAACTGCGACTTGGCGATCGTGTTGTCATGCGCGCGCAGCCTTTGGTCAAGCCATGATTGCGGTACTCCTGCCATGACTGATGCCTCCAAAGTCTTGAGTTCGTACGCCTTCGAATCCTCGTGACTCTCACTGGCAACGGCCGCTGGATTGCTTGCTATACTCCAAGCACCACGATTTGGCCGTGACGGCGTATCCAACGTCCATTCTGTCCAAGCCCTTCTTCTGCTTCGAACTCAAATTCGCTTTCACCGGCTTCTCCTTGTGGCGGTGGAGTCGACGGGCCTCCAGGCTGAACTCCGCCTGCTTGTTGACCACTGCACGCCGCTTGCAGCGCCTCGACGGTGTTCGAATCCAATACTCCGCTGACTGGTAGTTGCTGTTGAGATTGGAACTGTTGAATTGCGTGACGGGTACTCAGCCCCATAGTGCCGTCTTGCTGCACCCAAGGTCCCAAAATCTGGGCGAGGCAAGACTGCGCCCAAGAGATCATCGGCGAGGTAAGACTATCAGCACCCATCCATGACCAACGCGGTCCCCCTCTGCTACCTCCGCGCCAACCCCTCGGTTGGCCACCTCTCCCCCATCCACGGTATCCACCGTATTGACCGTAGTGGTGCGGACTCCCATAGCCATATCCTTTAACATTCGCCATTGTCTTGGAACTCCTTTCTGAGTTTCGAAACATGAATGTCTTAGAGCATCCGAGAGACCTTCGAGCGCGCGATCGACCTCGTTCAACTTATGTTGAGCAGTGAATACGAAACTAATACGAGTAAAGGCTTCTGCTGATTCGCGATGCAGCACCGCCCGCACCCCTGTTCTAAGCAGCGATCTGTATAAGAAGGTCGCGTGCGCGCCCTTCGGAAGCCCCAGAGGCTGGACCGGGAAGCATCCGGGTACGGCGAGGAGATTTAATCGTGCCAAGCCTCGCCGAAATCCGGCCACCGTAACTGCCAACCGCTCCCGGAGCGAGTTACCAAAACTCCGGTTTACCTCCAGCGCCCGCCGCGTCGCGGCCAGCACAGCTGCCGAAGGCGGACTGCAATATATCCGCGTGGCGCTACGCTCTCGAAACTTCGCTACCAGTCTGGAGGATCCTCCAAGCATCGCTACTGGAACTCCGAAAGCTTTGGCGAGCGAACTCACAACCAGGATTGCGCCATGGCCGATCGCAAGACGCCGTAAAGAACCGCCGCCGCCTGTACCATATGGAGACGAGGTCTCGGGCGACTGACCGAAGATTCCAAGGGCTTGAGTATCGTCGACTACTACGAAGCCACCCAAGGCGGTCGCGCAGTCCAGGTAACCCGCTAACGGCGCGGCTGTTCCACGCCCCGGCGAGAAGCCGTCAGTGACCACAACCGGTTCGAGACACCGAGCACTAGTGAGTTCCGTACGGAGCGAATTTACGTCGTGAGGCGCAAAACTACGCACCGAGGCTCCCGCTGCACTCGCACGTTCAACGCCCCACTTCCCGATTGGATAAAGACTCTCGTCGACGAAGATGCTCCGGCCTCTATAGGCGAGCATTCCGAACAGGTCCCAAAAAAAGTGCAGCGTTGACGTTCCCAGCAACGCCGCCTCGCATCCAACCAGCGCTGCTAGCTGACGCTCGAGATCGGCGGTGCCATCTAAGTCGGCCAACGCTGCAGGTTTGCCGAGTGTCAAGTGGGTCCACTCCGGCAGGCTTGTCGAACCGTGCTCAAACCCCAGGTAAAGCGATGAGGTGAAGTCCAACATGGACCGTCTTACCTCGCTCTCTGTTGAGCTGCTAAGCGCTCCCGGAGATGAAGGGCCGGAATCATAGTATCGATCTGATCTGAACTCGTAAGGTCTACGCCCGTCACAGCGCGGTAAGCATTCATATAGGCGTATAGATCGGACCTAAAATACCGGGCGAAGTTCTTGGCCGAATCCTCGTTGTCGACGTTGATCCAGTCGCCATACCGGATGGCCAACAAAATCTGCTCACCATATACGGCCAGATCGCGGAACTGAGTCACCGACACGTCGGACCAGCCCTGCAATGACTTCATCGCGTCTACCTGAGGCATCCACGACTCCTTGTATGGAACCATCGCACGGCTCTGTAGGAAATCTCGGATTGATGGTTGCGAGAGAATGAATTGGATCAACAGGGTTTCTACGCGCGCGGTCCAGGTCAGATCGCCGAATTGGTTGTGAGCTCCTTGCGCCAGAATCAGGTGGACCTCTTTTAGAGAATTCAGCAAAGGATACCCATCTGCGATGATCGTCGTCTGAAAGTCTTCCTTAAAGAAGAGTGCGCATTTGTGAAGGAGATTGTGGAACGCCTCGAGGAATTTGGACCGGTTGTCAGCCGGCTGGAGCTCGGTTACCGCTTTCCCATATAGCGGAAGGCCATAGTGGTGAAGATACTCGAATGCACGCCGTCTGACTGTAAGACGGTTAACCTCATCCTGAATAAATCCCCACAACCAATTGTTTAGCCGTCGCAAGGGATCCAACTCCAGGTTGGCTAAGGGATCGCGGCCAGGCGTCGAGCGAATATTCTGGAAGCGCTGACTCAACGCATTGATCGTTTGCATCAGCATGCCTTCTTCCATCCAGTACGTATGGACCAACTCTATGAGCAAAGGCTTATCGATACGTTCTAATAAGACTGGATCGTGAACTTGGCCTTCGCGCTCAAGCCACGGAAACGCATCCTCTACAATCCTTCGGATGTAGGGGAGCCGCGGAGGTTCCCCGAGGTATTCGCGAAGTCGCTCCTCCATTCGCTCCGGTGAATATCTCTCGCCTAGTCGTAAAGCCTCATCCTCTGGATCAAAAACATCCGAATGCCTCTCGCCGGAGACAAACACCCCGCACTGGTGGAGCAGAAATGCTTCCGTCGCGTATTTGAGGGCGCGGTAGGCATCCACTCCGCGCGAAGTTTGTAGTTCATTCGCCCGATTCTCGGGAAGCGGCTCCCCGCCGCGCAGCACCCGATGCATGAACTCTCGATATCGGTTGAAGGACATCGCGTGTGTGCGTTGATGAATGGCGACCCATAAGGCCTGGTCAAGTGTGGCGAGAGCGGCGGTTCGTTGGAGAGTAACGCCAACACGTCCTCGGACGCCGACGTCTCCCTGGACGCCAACCTCTCCACCAATTTTCTGTACGTTAGGCTCCTTTGAACCGATCATCTGAGACACCACCAGACGGGCATGGTTGCCTTGGCTGTTTTGTTCGGTATCGCGGACAAATGCGACCAAGGGCCTGGGCGATGCTGCACGATGGAACGTCACGTCGATCTCTTCACGATCGCGTCGGCTCGCCGTCGCGTTCTCCGGGACTTTCCATTCTTCCACTTCCACTCTAGGAGGGATTTCTTTGCTGGAGTGGACGCGGACATACAGCGTCGTGCCAACCAAAACTATCGGGATTTGTTCCACCACTTCGGAAACACCGGAATACAAAAGACTAAGGCCCAGTATCAGACGAAAATCTCTTTCCGACGCCGGCTGCTCGATTTGCACGCCAAAGGCCTTACAACGCAGCGTATTCGGCCCATCCGTCGCGCGGTCATCCTCTGCCGCGGGATCCTCGTCAGGTTGCAGTTCATAGTTGCCGTCGTGATTTGAATAGGCTACGCCCGCACGCCGCCCCAGGCGGAAGAATTCGATTTCGGCATTCTCTATCGGACGTTCCTTGTCGTCGATTACATGACCGCTGATTGTTGGCATGACATGCTCCTTTTGTTTGTGGTAGCGACTTTTTCGTGCGCCGAACAAGTTTTGCATTCACACTGACGGGCCGCCGTGGAAGCGCAGCGGCCAGCGGCCTGCAAGGTACTTTGCAACGCCCAATACGAAAGCAGCTTTCCTACTACTGTGCTTTCCTCTTCCGGCGATATGCCTCCGTCGACTCGGCCTTGTCCGATCACCGCAAAGGCGACGATGGGACGGGCGCGGTACATCTCCTGCGGCGAGGTGCGCCACCGGTGCATCAGCGCGCGTAGGTGATGAGGGTGCAATTCGGCGGTATCCATGGCTTCGATGATTGAGTCACCACGAAGCGCCTGGGGGCGGTGATTTGTCACTACCGCTACGAGGGCCGGGATAGTCCGCTCGAGCGACGCGAAGACTTCTCTTGCGTCCCGTTCGACCCCCTCGATTGGATAGTAAGATTCCCAGAGCTGCATCAGCCGGTGCCATTCGAACTGCGGATAAAACGCGCGCCCGAACGCTCCACTCAGCTTCACACGAATCCACGGCGCCGGATGCGGGTCGCGAGGATTCAGCCGGAAGACAAATGGACGCGGGAGACTGACAACTCCAATCAGGCCCATCGTGGAGGCAACGCCAACGCGGGCCAGGGACCATACGTCGGCCACGATCTCGGAAATCCAGCGCTCCCATAGCTGCCACGCGCCGGAGTCGCGGCCGCCTTGTGCCAATCCACGCAAGACCGGCCGAAGTGACTCAACCAAGCCAAGCAAAGCCGCGGCTTGGTGTCCGACTTCATGAAATAGAGACGACGCGATACCGCTGCCCACCGTCCGCTCGCGTGGCACTTTTACGATCGCAACAGGGTTGTCGCCTCCACCGGGAAGTCGAGTGCGTGCTCGGCGAATTGAGGCACCGACCCCGCGGTCGAGATAGCAGATCACCGGCGGAATTCGGTAGTAACCTCTTCGCAGATAGAGTGCGTCGGCAGACGCCACATCCAGGCCGGACAACCAAACTCCCGTTTCCGTCTCACCGCGCTGAGTGATTACGCCATCGAACAGATCGAAATGGGAAAGGACGCGATTGAAGCTAAGCCGTAAAAACGTGAACCGCCGCTGCGCCTCTTCGGCATCGGCTAACGCCGAGGCTGGCGAATGCAGCCAGCCAATGAATCCATCCACCAGCGATTTTAAGTGTCTTCGTCCCTCGATCAAAAAACGCTCGATGGCAATTTGAGATTCAGGCAAGAGTGCGGCTGCTGGCAGCATAGAATCTTGAAGAGCAAACGGCTTAACTCGGGCGAGGCGCGCAAGGAGAGCCCGCGCTTCTTGCTCTAGCGCCCAGGCGGCAAATTGGGGAATCGCCATCGCCTACACTCCATGAAGAATGATTCGATTGCCACGACGGACCCATCGCCCTGAGGCGCCACTACCTGAAAGAGCTTTGATCCGATGCGGCGCGCTATTCGACAGCGCGGGGACGAGAGCCGGCGCATGAACCTTCGCTGCCACAACTACGGCGCTATGGGCGACGACTCCGGGATCTGCTCCTGGTGGAGCGGAAGCGACGTTTTTGATCGCGTCGGCGGCAAGCTCGAGGAAAGTATTCGCAGCCTCCCATTCGCGCTCCTCCATCTCCGCCTCTGCCTCGAACAGACCCGAGGCCCCCGATCCGAGTTGCCCTCCGATTTGCGCGCCCGCCGGTCCGCCGAGGGCTGCTCCCAAAGCTTGCCCCGCAATTGGAAGAATCTGCTTTGCAGCTCCCTTGAGTACACCTCCCAAGGCTTGGCCAGTGGGCGAGTTAATGAAGCTGCCAACGGCCTGCGCGCCTTTTGATATGAGATCACCGAGGAAGTCCTCGAACTCATCCTCGCTACTCACCTCCATCAATTCTGCGGCGAGGCTCATCTGCTCGTCTTCGCTCAACGCAGTGCCGTGGTGGCGAGATCCGAAGGGATCCGAAGCCAGTTCAATTTGAGTGCGATCGAGATCGTGCATGGTGTGTTCTCCCTAGAGCTGTTGTTCAGACTCCTAACAAACGATATTGCCGCGACGTCGAATCCAACGTCCCGTACCCGGGCACCCACGACGTGTCCCTGCGTTACCGGCCTCGATGTTCATAAGTCCGGGCGCCTGCGCTCGCGCCGCTTCTACCGCCGACTCGTTAGCCAGCGCGCGAGGATCTGCATCGCGGGGAGCCTTTAGAGCGTTCTTGACCGTTTCGCCGGCAAAACGGACGAATTGCCGGGCGGCTTCAAATTCGCCGTCTTCCGGACTGAGGCCCTCCAATTCCAGGCCGAGAGCGCTTCCGGCCATCGAAGCCAGATTACTTCCGAGTGCCGCGCCGACCGGTCCGCCTACGAGTCCACCGAGCGCTCCACCCGCGATCGGGAGAGCCGTTTTGGCCACTCCCTTGAGAACACCGCCGATTGCCCGTCCGGCACTGGATTTGACGACGCTACCAATCGCGCTGCCTGCCTTTTTGATCAGGTCCCCAAGAAAATGGTCGAGCTCATTTTGGTCAACGAGATCCAGAAGCTCAGAGGCGAGCTCCATCTCCTGTTCTTCGCTGAAAACACTGCGACGTCCACGGTTGAATTCCGGTTGGGAGAGTCCGGACAGCTCCATTTGTGGAGAGTACTGAGCAAGCGAGTTAGCAAAGCCGTTCATATGAATCGCTTCCTTTAGAATCGTTTCGTTCTGAGGTTTCTGAGGTTAAGGTCCTTTTGCGAATTCTCGAAGCTCAAAACTATTCGTGCGCGAACGCATTGCACGCGGTATGCCATTAAAAAATAAGGGGAAAAAAGGCTCCGGTGCGAAACCGCCCCGAAGCTTCCTTCGGTTTGTTCACAAAGGCCATGAATCCAGCGAAGGGTCATTCAGGCAGCTGAGGTTCCTCGAAACCTCAGTAGTCCTGCCCTCGTTGCCCCCGAGGAATGCGGTTCGCTAGAAGCGATCGCATCATGCGCCTTCGAGTCGCCACCGGAGCGGACGCGATGGCCGTCGCCACATTGCACGCTGAGAGCTGGCGGGCCCACTATCGCGGGGCCTATCGGGACGGGTACCTCGACGGTGACGTCGTCCAGGACCGGATCCGCGTCTGGAAGGAGCGGCTGTCGACGCCAGCGCCGAATCAATTCGTCGTCCTCGCCGAGGAGGACGATGACCTGATCGGCTTTGCCTGCGCTTATGGTGGCCACGATGAGACCTGGGGATCGCTTCTGACAACCTCCACGTCCGACCCGAGCACCAGCGGCGGGGCGTTGGCGCTGCGCTCGTGGCCGAGGTCGCAGCGTGGTGTCGCGCGAACTACGCCGGCTGCGGTCTCTACCCGTGGGTGCTGGAGCAGAACCGCCCGGCGCAGCGTTTCTACCAACGCCTAGGCGCTAGCGACCAGGGCGGGGAGATCTCGGAGCCGCCGGGCGGAGGGCCGATCCACGGGTGCCGCTACGCGTGGAAGCCCGTTCCAGACCTCCCGTGGCCGTGAGCGGTCAGCGACCAGCGGTGCTCACGAAGCACCAGCGCCGGGACGATCACCGTCAAGATCATCGGAAGGGTGCCGTCCACGGCCACGGGCATCTGGACCACGTCGAGGCCTGTGCGAAGGTGGTCGAGCCCGTGCAAGTCCGTCAAGCGTTATTTCAAAACGCCTGCCGGCATGCCGATAGATCATCCCTCGGGAGACACCATGCGTGAAGCGTGTCGTGTGGGGCTGGGAACATCCGACAGATACTGATTCAGCTCGGAGAATAGCAACTCAAGTCGTCGCATCGACTCCGATTCCGCGAGCATCGTGCGGCGCGGTTCGAGCGGCCACGATGCCAATCGGGCGACCCCGCCCTCCTGCAGGAGTGAACGGAACTCGTTGAGCGGTTCCGCCAACTCATCGGCTGAATGTTTCTCTCCGATCGCGCGAGCAGCTGAAGCGCTGAAGCGTTCATTGCCGCTGAAGAAATCGAGCCACGAGGTCAGCTGCCCACGAATTGCCTCGAAGAACTGCTCGCGCGCAGATTCCGCGACGGAGTCGAGTTGAGGCATTTGAGTGAGGACTCGCGCTGACGCGATCGAGGACAGCCGGTTCGAAATCCGGCGAAGAGTCCCGGCCGCTTCGACGATCTCATCATGGTAGACGGCGCAGGTGCGTCCTTCCATCCGCGCGTCATCGGCGATCTCGAGGAACTCAGTCAGCACGCGCATCGTTTCCGAGTTCGTCTTCAGGATTTGATCCTCGCTGGTCGAAGCTGAGCCGCCTGGCGCCAGCGCGAGCGTATTGGCAATGACTTTCTGCAGTCTGGGCAACAGCGAATCACCGGCGTATTCCGGCCATAGGCTAAAGAAGACCATCGCCACGACAAAATCACCCAGCAGGACGCCCCAAATGCGCCAAAGAGGCTCGTAGATATCGACCGATGGGCTCAACCCTGCGAACACCAAAGAAAAAATGACCCCCATTTGCTTGCCCGCGTACGACATCCGCGCATTGCCGAGCGAAGAGTATGCAAACGGATAGAAGACCGCGAAGGCCGCAAGCATATAGGCTGGGAGCGTCTCGAAGTTAGGCGTAACTATAATGATAGCGAGAAGGGAAACCGCTCCCCCGATTATGGCTCCAGCGATCCGGAGATACATCTTGTGCACGGTTGCGCCATAGGTTTGTGTCGCGGTTGATAGTACGGTCACCAGGATGATGAATAAGTCCTCACGCTGGGTAATGAGACCGATTAGATAGCCGACCACGACGCACAAGCCGACTTTCAAGCAATAGCGGACCACTGCGGGATCTGCAGGAGCGCTCAATCGAGGGACAGCACTGTTCGACGGATCCGTAGTTAGTGGCCGCGGAGGTTCATCCAGCGGGCGCTCGATGTGCCTGGCCAGCGCAGTCAGCGAGTCGAGGAATTCCGCGAAATTTTCGATTTCCGCCGAACTGGCTTTGCCGATGTATGCTGGTCTGATCTGAATGACGCGCGCGTTCAGATTGTCCATCGCCACGCGCACTTGCGTCCGCATAGCGGGAGCCAGCTCGTCCGCGTCAGCAACAATGTGCGCCGGTAGTTTGTGAGAGATCTCGTCAAGCGCGGCGGCGATCGCATTTACCGCCCTTTGAATTTCACCCGTGACCATCGTGCGAATTTCGCGAGGCAGGTTCTCGCGCGCCGTAGCGACCAGGCGATCCACTTGGAAACTGATGCGAGCCGCGCGCGTGATCGCAGCTAGCAGGATCGCCCGGCGATGCTCGGACGCGCCCTCGGCCATCGCTTGATTAAGAAGCGCCATATGTCCGGGTAGGTCGGAAGTCGGTGCTGGCAATGGCGGTCGCGGTACGTTTTCGCCGGCGAGAAAAAAGTTGGACGCCTCGAGAAGCTGCGAACGGAAACGCGCGACGCTCGCTCCGAGAGACTCGATCAACATCGGCTCGCCCGGGTCCGGCCACAACCAGTTGTCGAACAGAACGATCACGCCGAAGGCAATCGCGCTACCGTCGAACGAGGCTGCTGCGTTCCAACCGATTTCCTCAGGTGAAAATACCACGTCGTAGAATGTAATGAGGCAGACTATCTGAATAACGAGCATGCCCGCGCCCAGCTTACGCGTCGCTCCAACGTAGGTTGAAAATGAAATCCATACGAAGACAAACGGCAGCATCAACCACGGCGTCTCCGCGAATGCGCGCGCCATCACCACCGCCGTGATCAGAGCGAGCATCACCGCGAT
>JBAWCX010000638.1:0-1926 GCA_049590495.1 Binatus sp. (SeqCode) | reverse complement strand
AAATCCAGTCGTGCGACAATGTTGCCTATACACACCTGAAAGAAAGGAGGACGGAAAGCCGCGCCGGATGCAGAAACGCGAATTGAGTTTACCCACGCGATGGTGCGAACTCGCGCCTTTTTCCGGCGCCGATCAGAGCTGAACGCCTGAGCAAGCCATTGTGGGGGCATCCGAATCTCGACGCGGATGTCGAAGTTTTTCAAACGAGACCGGAACTGAACGAGCGGGCGCGAATTCCCCAAAAAAAAGGTGCGGCAGATAGCGCCGCACCACGAAAAACGAAACGAGCCGAGCGGAATTCAAGACCGCGTCCAAGCCAGGGAGGAACGCTCATGAGTACAAATGGCAAATCGAGATCTCGCTATGCGACCCTCGGCGCATTGATTGGCGCCGTGGTTGCCTTGGGGCTGGCCACTGCCCCTTCGGTGGCCGCTGACGTAACGCCCTTCGTGCCGCCGCTACCGACGGTGACAGGTCCGATCGCTTCGACCGCCACCAATTTTCCATTCATCGCCGACGGCTTCGACGTCTTCGGGCCGGTGCCAAAGGGTTACGTCGAGGACGAGTTCTTCTTCTCGGGTACCGGAAATCTCTACGAGTACACGAGCAGCGGGATAGAAGTAGTAACGCCGTGTCCGGCCAGTGTCACTGAAGGCAGCGACTGCATGGGGATTCCCTACGAAACGCGAATGCTGGTGAAGCGACCGGCGAATCCCGCGCAGTTCAGCGGAACCGTGATTATCGAGCCGCTTAATCCGAGCGCAAACTTCGACATCGCGGGCGTATGGGACAGATCGCGCGATTACTTCGTGCGCAATGGCGACGTCTTCGTCGGATGGACTTCGAAGTCGGTGACAGTGAACACACTAAAAACGTGGAACTCTACACGCTACGCTCCGCTGGCGTGGACCTATGCGCCGTTCCCCTCGAATCCAAACAGCGGCGTTTACGACGGGATCACGTTTGATATCGCCGCACAGATCGGGCGGCTGTTCAAGGAGAACGGGCCTACGAGTCCACTCAATGCTTACAACGTCAAGCTGGTGTTCGAAGGGGGATTTTCGCAGGACGGCGGGTTTGTTTTCACGCAGGCCGAAATATTCAACGCTCTGGAACGGTTGCCCAGCGGGGGCCCGATCTATGACGGCTACGTGCCGGGCGGAACTGGCGGTCCAACTGGCAGCATCAATTTCGGTTTGACTGCTGCGGGAGCGCTTGCGCCGACGGACGCGCGCAACGAGATGCAGCCGCGCGACGTTCCGGTGATTCACACCAACACCCAGACCGAGGTCTTCTTCGGAACGTTGGGGCTGGGATACTACCGGCGGGCAGACAGCGACGCGGCAAACGATGAGTACCGATTGTGGGAAGTGCCGGGCGCCAGCCACGTATCTAACGACCTTGACGACGCGGTGATCAACTTGCAGCTCGGCCAGGCCGAGCTCCAGGGAATCACGCCCGCAGAGCTTCCAGCGATCGGATGCACTCATCAGGAGTTCACTCCGGGGCCCAGTACGGGTATTCCGGGAGTAATCGATCCGAACAGATTTCCTTTCGCGTTTGCGGCGAATGCGGCATTCGACGATCTCACCAGCTGGGTGACCAAGGGAACGCCGCCGCCCAACGTGCCGCGGATCACGCTGACGCCGCAGGTGCTGGCGGGCAATATCTTCGGGAGCACGATCGTTACGGACTCATTCGGCAACGCGGAGGGCGGGTTCAGGACGCCGTTTTTGGATGTGCCCACCGCTACTTACATCCCGTTTGATACGGCCTCGCATACAACGCTGTTCTCGGGCTTCTGTTCGCTCTATGGCTACGAGCTCCCGTTCAGTGGCTCCGAGCTGGATACGCTGTACAACAATCATGGCGACTACGTGAAACAGGTCGTGCAGGAAACGAACGACCTGGTGAAGAATCGCATGT
>JBAWCX010000637.1:0-6897 GCA_049590495.1 Binatus sp. (SeqCode) | reverse complement strand
CTGAGTACTCCGACGTCGTCTTCTGGAATCAACGGACTACCCGCGTCGACCACGTCCGTCGATGGCACGACGACCCAGCCCCAACTGCTCGGCAACCTCGGCACGATCACTCACCGATGGGACCCCGCGGTCGTATCGCATTACACAGTACAGCGCGTCATCGACGTTGACTGCGCCGCGCGTGGCCGCGACCTCGGCAGCGTCGCCTCCGCCGTGCAGCGCGAGATCAACAACCTCGGCCCGTTGCCCGCCGGCACCCATGTCGTCATCCGCGGCCAGAGCCAGGCGATGCGCGATTCGTTCCGCACCCTTGGCGAAGGCATCGTGCTCGCCATAGTCCTCGTGTACCTGCTGATGGTCGCCAATTTTCAGTCGTGGCTCGAGCCTTTCATCATCATGATGGCGGTGCCGGGCGCGCTGGCCGGCGTGCTCTGGATGCTCGCGATAACGGGTACGACCATCAACGTCGAATCCCTGATGGGCGCGATCATGGCGGTCGGCGTCGGCGTCGCCAACGGCAACCTGCTGATCACCTTTGCCAACGATTTGCGCGAGGAAGGCTACAGTCCGGTCGCCGCAGCGATCGAAGCCGGCCGCACCCGCTTCCGCCCGATCATCATGACCGCGCTGGCGATGATTCTCGGCATGTTGCCGATGGCGCTTGCGCTCGGTTCGGGTTCGGAGATGAATGCGCCGCTGGGCCGCGCCGTGATTGGCGGGCTGCTTGCGGCCACAATGATGACGTTGTTCGTCGTGCCGGCCGTCTATTCGATCTTCGGCCGCGACGTGATCGGGAAAAAGCAGCGCGACCGCGAGATCGAAGAAGTCACGCTGCCGGGTGCGTAGTATTAATATATGCCTGAGCTGGAAGACGATCCGAAAAATTTCAACGTAGCGGCCCCCGGCGGATTTTTCTTTGCCGGATGGGTCGTCGCCATCATCGTCGCGCTGGTCGCGACCGCCGGCCTCGTGCTCGCCCGCGAGCTATGGATCGGCCACCAGACTTCCGAACTACAGAATGAAAACCAGGCCGGTCCGCATGTCCTCGTCACCGGCGTCTCGCAGACCCCGCCCACGCGCGCGCTCAGCCTGCCGGCTACCATTCAAGGCTTCGATCAGACTGACGTCTACGCCAAGGTCCCCGGCTACCTGAAGACCCTCAAGGTCGACAAGGGCGACCGCATCCACACTGGCCAGGTGCTCGCCATCCTCACTTCGCCCGAACTCGATCAGCAGACCGCCAACGCGCGCGCGAATTACAACCTCGCGCTGGTCACCGACAAGCGCAATCAGATCCTGCTGCACCAATCCGTCATCCCGCAGCAGACCGCCGATGATTCCCACTACGCGATGCTACAGTATAGAGCCACCCTCGAGCAGGACATCGCCTATCAGGCCTACGAGACAATCACGGCGCCCTTCGACGGCATCGTAACGGCGCGGTACATCGATCCCGGCCACCTTGTGCCCGCGAACACTACCCCCGGCACGCCTGGCAACGGCGCGATCATCACAGTCTCCCGGATGGCGCCCCTGCGCGTGTTTGCCTACGTGCCCCAGGACATCGCGCCGTTCGTTAAGGACGGCGACGCCGCCACGATTACCGCCAGGGGCTACACCGGCCAGAAATTCACCGGCACCATCACGCGTCATCCCGAAGCGCTCTCCCCCGACACGCGCACGATGCTGGTGGAAGTGGACCTACCCAACGAAAATCACGTCCTATACCCCGGAATGTACGCGACCGCCGAGTTCACAGTGGCGATGGGCACGGGATCGCCAACGATCCCAGACGACGCATTGGTCTTCCGGGACGGCAAGGTCTACGTCCCTGTCGTCCGCAACAACCAGTTACACTTAGCCGAAGTAACACTAGGCTACGACAACGGCCAGGTAGTCGAGATCACCAGCGGCATAAACCCCAGCGACAAGATAGCAGTAAACACAGGCCAGGCCGCCCGCGACGGCGAAAACGTCCAACCAGTCGAGAACAAGTAGGTGTTAGGCTAGCTGGCATCCATGACGATGCCCTCGGCTGGCTCTCTCGCGCCATCGCGCGACAGTGCTGAGACATAAGACACCTGCACTTCGGTCTTGCCCAAAATCTGGCCTTTCGAAATGACCACGTTGTTCGAGTCGACCATGTCGATTGCACTTCCGCTGCCAGGACTCAAGGTGTAGCCGCCAACCGTGCCAGCACGACACTCGTTGAATTTGACCTTCGTGTATTTGGCGAGCTTAGGCATGCTGTCATAGGTCTCCAACGCCTCGACGATCCATTCCGCGCAGTTACCCAGCAGCGCTATCCCGGGAGGCGCCGCCACTGAGAAGAAGCAACCCACCTGCGTCGTGACATTGCCCAGGAAAATAGAGGCCGCCGTCGTCGAGCCCGGGTGTACGCAGATAAGACAGGTCAGCTCGTCGCCGGGTGACACAAGAATCGTGGTGATCGAGAAGGAACCCGCCGGATACCATTCCCACCACGGATTGAACTGATGCCGGAGGGCGCCGCCCGAACTCATCACGTCCGCATCGCAGCCGGCTTGCAGCACGTCTCCGGAGCCGTCGTCGCCATCGATTCCAATCCAGGTCGACGCGGTGTACCAAATCCCGTGCTTGGCCCCGGCCGGCGGTGAGTCGTTCGGCATCGTCCAGGTGCCCTCGACCCATTTGATCCTGTCGACGCTCGACGGAAACACGATCCCTCCCGACCAGATCGTCGAGGTCTCCGGGCCGTAGCCCGGCCTGAATCCGGGCAAACGTTTGCGCCTTATCTCCCGCGGCCTGAATATCGGCTCGACGATACGGAACTCCCGCGCCTTTGCCTCCCAGCGCTTCGCGAGATCGCGGAAGGCGATGGAACAGCGCGGGATACCGTATATCGCGCGTTCGCGGTCACTGGCCTTATCAAGGTCGAAGGAGGCGGGTGGTACCTGGTACGTGCGGACGCTGAAACCATTGGCGAGAGCTGTTGTCGGCATGCTTACTCCTTTGTAAACAATTCCATCCCCAAAACACCACACAACTATTGATTACGACCGTTTTGAAGACGACGTCAGGAATGTTGCTCGACACGACGTCGCCGATCGGCAGTGAAGATTCCACGCCGTAGGTGCACCCCTTGCTCGCGTCAGAGGATTTAGGCGGGAATTTCAATTTGAATTTCTGATTCCGCCTCGCGTATAGATCAGGTAGCGAATCTTGGCAAGGCTCAAAATAAAAAAACGCCGCCTCAGGTTCCATTGCGACAAAGCCTCATTCAGAAAAAGTGAAATTGTATGATTGTCGTCGCCAGCGAATACCAACCAACACTCACCTCCGATAAACTCGCAGGATGCCGAAACACCTGACGCTGCGCATCCATCTGCCGCCCGCGCTCGCGACCCAACTTGGCGCGCGCCGCCAACAGACCGGACAAACCCTCTCCGCCATCGTCATCCAGGCGCTCGAGCGATTGCTCGGCGACGAGGATCAGACGGTGTTTCAAACCTCGACAGTCAACGCGCTGATGCAAGGTGCTTCAACCGGCGACATGACGATGGGCGAGCTCAAGACTCACGGCGACTTCGGCCTTGGCACCTTCGACGGACTGGACGGTGAGATGATCGAGCTCGACGGCAAGGTCTTCCAGGTGCGCGCCGACGGCCACGCGCATCCGGTCGAGGACTCGACGCGCACGCCGTTCGCGACGGTGAGCTTTTTCAAGGCCGACGAAAGTGCGCGGCTCGATCGCCCATGCGATCAGCCTGCGATGCTCGCGGCCGTCGCCGCGATGCTTCCCTCGCACAACATCTTCCACGCGCTCCGAATCGAAGGCCGCTTCGACTACGTGAAAGCTCGCGCAGTCGCCAAACAGGAGAAGTCAGTCGGCCTCGAGGATGCCGCGCGCGACGAACCGATCTTCGAATTTTACGACGTCGAGGGCACCATCGTCGGATTCTTCACTCCCGACTACCTGCGCGGCGTCAACGTGCCCGGCTATCATCTGCATTTTATCACAGCCGACCGTAGCGCCGGCGGCCACATGCTCGATTGCCGCACGAGGGACGTGACGATCAAAATCCATCACGCGCCCGAATTCGAACTAGGCACCCCCGGCACCGAAGAATTCCTGAAAGCCGACCTATCGCAAGATCAAACCGCCGCCATCCAAAAGATCGAACGCTAGCGGATGCCCGCCTCTCCCGCCAAAAGTTCTAACAGGGACGAAGTCCCGCATCTTCTCGTGGTACTGGGTGCAGGGGTCACCCCTGCCGAAGGAAGTGTGAAACCCACCGCGGGGTTCACATTAAATAAAGTGATTTCCCTGGTGCGCGTCATAGCGCGGCGAAATTGCGATTTTCGTGCGGCCATGGCAGCGCGGTGGCAATCGCTTCGAGCACATCTTCGGGCCGTTCGACGATCGACCACATCGCGCGATGGCGCTCGTCCATGAAACGCCGCTCGATGCAGCTTTCCAGGAACGACACGCACGGCGAATAAAAGTCCAGAGTGTTGACCAACACGATCGCACCGCCGAACAATCCAAGCCGCTTCCACGTGATTGCTTCGAACAGCTCTTCGAGCGTGCCGCATCCGCCCGGCAGTGCGATCACCGCGTCGACTTCGTCGATCATCAGGCGCTTGCGCTCGTGCAGATCGTTTACGATGAGCAACTCGCTGAGCCCGCGATGCCCCCATTCGAGGTCGTACATGAATCGGGGCAGCACGCCGATCACACGTCCGCCTTCGGCCAGCGCCGCGTCCGCAAGATGCCCCATCGAGCCGACACTGCCGCCTCCATAGACCAGCGTCACCTTGTCGCGCGCCAGCGTGCGGCCCAGGCGCGCGGCGGCGTCGTGATAGGCGGGGTCGCACAGGCGGCTCGACGCGCAATAAACGCAAACTCGCTTGATAGCCATCGCGCGATCGTATCCGACCGGTTCGCGCCCATCCAGACACTGCGCTGGATCGGGTCGAGGGCACCATCGAACGGCCTTGCAGGCGGTAGTAAGCCGGCACAGGCTGGCGTAGCAATCCGGTGCCACCACTGTCCCAATCTGCGACGCACAGCGTCGTAGTGACGATTCTGAGCAAAAGAGCGATATGACTCGGTCCGATCCGGACCGCTGAAGTTCCCGAACGAACTTAACCTATTCTACGTTCGCTTCGTCAAACATTCGCCTTTATTCTCAGAGGTCAGTCTATAAAAGCATAGTCGGCTTAACACTTGCTCTAGTTAGCCTAGTGACGCGCGCACATCGCTCGTCTCGGAGGGCCCTTCTACTTGCAGAACAGCCGACCATTCATCAAAGCAAACGCCAACTACCTGGCTTTCGCCCTCGCGGCTGGGCTGGGTTTGGCAGGTGCATCGGCTTGGACGCCCAGGCTCGTGACGCCAGCTCATGCGCAGACGCCGCCTCCGGCGCAAGTTGAAATCGCGGGTGTGCAGGCGGTCGCATCGAGTCGCTCGACGATCAGTTTTTCGGGCACCGCATCTAAATCGCTGGAAGCGGAAAAGCTTGCTGTCCCGGTCGCGATTCATCGGCCGCTCGCCGGGCGCGCGGGCATCTTTCAGGATGAAGGCGACGGCTTCGAACCTCGCGACGATGCCGATGTCGCAGAGTATAGCGCCGACCGCTCGAAGCGACGGCGTCGCGTTCGCAAAGCGGATTTTCCCGGCGGCAGTGACAACGGCACGGTAACTCCGCCCGACACGCAGGGGACCGTCGGCCCGAACCATCTGATGGCCGTGTTGAACAGCAACGTGACGATCGAGACGCGCACCGGCGTCGTCCTGAGCTCAGTTCCGATTGCCTCGTTCTGGTCGAGCCTCGGCGGTATCAACGAGGCGTTTGACCCGCGCGTGCTGTTCGACCGGTACGCGAACCGATGGATCATTTCGGCGGGCGCCAATGCCGCATCCGCGACGGCATACATTCTGGTCGGGGTATCGCAGACCAACGATCCGACCGCTGGCTGGAATCTCTACAAGGTGCCCGTCGACGCAGGAGGCGCGAGTTGGGCCGACTATCCGACGCTCGGATTCAACGGCGACTGGATCGTCGTGCAGACCAACGTTTTCACCGTGAGCGGAGGCGGCTTTGTGGCGTCCTATGTTTACGCATTCAACAAGGCCGACTTGTACGCGGGCGGCGCCGGCAATTACACGGTGTTTCACGACCCCACCGGATTTACCGACTATCCGGCCGTCACCCATGACCTCACGCTCCCGACCGAGTACCTCGTGAGGAACTGGGACGGCCCCGGCGCAACGCTTCGCGTCAGCACGATCACTGGAGCGGTCGGTTCGGAGGTCCTGACGACGGGCGTCGCTTTCCCCAAGGCGGCGAACGGGTGGCAGGATGCCGGCGCTGAGAACTTTGCCCCGCAGCTCGGCTCGACGTGGCGGATAGATACAGACGACGACCGAGTCGAGAACTGCGTCTATCGAAACGGCTCGCTGTGGGCTGCGCAGACGGTCTTCTTCCCGCTCACCGGCAGCCCAACGCGCTCGTCGGCGCAATGGTGGCAGATCAACACCGCGAGCGGCGGCCTCGGCGTCGTGCAGCAGCTCGGCGAGCGCGACGATCCGACGGGACAGTTCGACTACGCGTACCCGACGCTGGACGTGAACGCCAATGACGATATGATGATCGGCTATTCGCGATTCGGCGCTTCCCAGTACGCGAGCGCCAACTATTCGTTTCGGCTGCACGGCGATCCGCTCAACTCGCTGGAGGCCGACACGGTCTTCAAGGCTGGCGAGGCGCCGTACTTCAAGGACTTCGGCACGGGCGACAATCGATGGGGCGACTACAGCAATGTGGCCGTCGATCCGATCAATGATGTCGATCTGTGGACCATCCAGGAATACGCGGGCACGAATAATACCTGGGGCACATGGTGGGGAACGAT
>JBAWCX010000636.1:0-16933 GCA_049590495.1 Binatus sp. (SeqCode) | reverse complement strand
ACTAAGCTGTGGACAGTAGGTTCGACGCTGCCGCTATCGAAGGATAGAATCGAGGATGGCGGCGTGGAGGTGGTTTTGATGGAGTCGGAAATGGTTGTGGCGGCGCTGGTTGTTCTGAGCGGTTTGTCGATTGCGGGTTTTCTGATCGTGATCGCGAAGTTGCGCTCGCTTCCCGCAAATGATTCCTTCGCGCAATTGGCCGAGCGGCTCGATTCGGTCGCGCGCAGTCTCGACGAAAAATTGACGCAGACGCGCACTGACCTGGCCGGTCGCCTCCAGCAGGCGCAAGGCGACCTCAGCCTCGCAACCGCCGATAGATTGTCGGAGGGATTTCTAAACCTCAACGCGGCGCTCGAGCAGCATCTCTCCGCCGGCCGTCAGGAGCAGGCGAATTCGCTCAAGCTGGAGATTGCGGCGCTGACCACGCAGACCAAAGACAGCATTGAGGCGATCCGATCGGACGTCGGCGAGAAGCTGGCCGCGATCACCAACACCGTGCAGGTGAAGCTGGATCAGAATATCAAGGACGGCTTTGCGCAGTTCGAAAAAGTTCAGAATCATCTCAACCAGGCGCAGGAGCAGTTGAAAAATCTCGGCGTGATCGGCGCGTCGATCAACGACCTCAACAATCTGCTCAAGATGCCTCACCTGCGCGGACGGTTCGGAGAGCAGGGACTCGAGCGTCTGCTCGCGGATTTTCTGCCGCGCCACATGTACGACTTGCAGGCGTCGCCCGGCGGCGAAGGTTCGGGCCGCGCCGACGCGGTAATCAAGTTTCCCGATCGGACGCTGCCGATCGACGCGAAGTTTCCACGCGAGCAGGTGCTGGCGCTATTCGAGACCAACGATCCGCAGGCGCTCGATGAGGCGCGTATCGAGTTCGAGCGCGTGATGAAGGAGCAGGCCAAGCGAATCGCCACCTACATTCAACCCGAGAATGGCACCACCGATATGGCGCTGATGTATCTGCCGAGCGAAACGCTCTACATGGAGGCGGTGCTGAACGCGGAACTGAGCGACTGGCTCAACAAACGGCGCGTGTATCCGGTTTCGCCGAACACGCTGATCGTGACGCTGCAGTCGATCCAGATGGTTTTCAAAATGTACGAGTACGCGAAGGGTCACGAACGCGCGACCGAGGAATTGAAGAAGGCGCAGAACGCATTCGGACATTTCGAGAATCAGTTCGAGGCGCTTGGGAAGTCATTGTCGAAGGCGCAGGACGCGTTCGAAGTCGCGAAGGGGCACTTGACGCGCTATCGCAATCGCGTGACGGGACTCACCGGCGAGCCGGCGGCCGAACTGGAATTTCCAGCACCGCCGAACAACGTCCGCGAAATCGCTTAGAGAGGGGAAGGGTAAATCACTTTTTGATGTGAAACCCACCGTGGGTTTCACGCTTCCTTGGGCAGGGGTGACCCCTGCACCCAATAAAAAAAGATGCGGGAATTCGTCCCTGTTAGAACTCGTTAGTCGGAATAGGGGATGGGCAACGGGTGTCAGGGCTATTCGGATTCTTGATCGGACGGGGGCGGCGGTTTCAGCTGGCTGCGCTCCTTGCCCGCGACTATCCATCGCTCTACTTCGTGACGCTCACGTTTGAGGAATCCCGCAATTGCGCGTTTGAGATCCGGATTCGCGATGTAGTGGATGCTGCGCGTGAGTGCCGGGTCGAAGCCGCGCAGCCATTTGTATTCGCCGCCGGCGCCGGGCTCGTAGCGCTGAATCCCGTTCAGGATCGAGTGCTCGATTCCCGCGTAGTAGCAGACGTTGAAATGCAGGAAGCGGACCTCGCGGAAGCATCCCCAATACCGGCCGTACATCACGTTTGCTTTCGCGAGGTTGACCGCGCCCGCGATCAGCTCGCGTCCCGCATACGCGCCGATGAAGACCATGTTGCGTTTGAAAGATTTGCGGATGAGGTCGAAAAATTCTTCGCTGAGATACTGGCGGCCCCAGTAAAGCTTTTCGATCGTCGAGCAATAGATTCGGTACATCTCGGCAAACATCCGATCGGGGATTTCCTCGCCCGCCGTCACCCGGATGTGAACGCCCTGGACGACCATCGCGGCGCGTTCGTGACGAACCGCGGTGCGCCGCTTGTGCTTGAGGCGGTTGAGGTAATCGTCGAACGTCGCGAAGCCCGCGTTATGCCAATGGTACTGATAGCCGAGCCGCTCCATGAAGCCGATCGGCGCGAGCGCCGCGGCCTCGTCGGGCTCGCAGAAGTTCACGTGCACTCCGGACAGCTTGTTGTCTTCGCAGATCGACGTGAGAGCGAGACCGAGCAGATTTATCAGGCCGGTTCGATCGACGCCGGGCGCCGTAAGAAATCGGCGTCCCGTATGCGGCGTGAACGGCACGCCGACCAGAATTTTTGGGAAGTAGCGGATGCCGGCGCGCTCGGCCGCATCAGCCCATCCGTGGTCGAAGACGAACTCGCCCATGCTGTGAGTCTTGAGGTAGAGCGGGCACGCCGCGACGATTTGTTTCCTGGGACCCTGGCGGACGACGAGATGATACGGCGCCCATCCGGTGTCGCGCGCGGCCGAGCCCGAATGCTCCATCGCGCGCAGCCAATCCCATTCGACAAATGGCGAGTCGTCGGGCGAGAGCAGGGCGTCCCACGCACCACGCGGAATTTTGTCGATTCCTTCGACGATTGCGACGTCTAATCGCGGCGCGGCGTCATTCATGGCAAAGTCAAAATATCAGACTTATCGCAACTGAACTGATTTTCTGCGGATGCTCACTAGGCATCCGCGAATTTGTTATTATATTTATCAGACGGAGCGAGGCGCTCCGAGCGACAGAGGTGCGATGGCGGATTTCGTGCGCAAGCGAACGATTTCGGCGCGAATCACCGACGGTGACGGCAACGGCGACGGCCGCTCCGGCGATGGCGATATCGTAACCGAGCGCAAGACCCGCACCAAGTCGAAGACCGCCAAACCGCCTCTCTACAAGGTGATTTTGCTCAACGACGATTACACGCCGATGGAATTTGTGGTCGAAGTTTTGAAGGCGGTGTTTCACAAGCCGCATGCCGACGCAACGCGAATCATGCTGCACGTTCATCAGAACGGAATGGGCGTGGCGGGCGTGTATCCATTCGAAGTCGCGGAAACCAAGACGCACACCGTCGAGGAACTCGCGCGGCAAGCCGAGTATCCGCTCAAGTGCGTGATGGAAAAGGAGTGACAAGGCAGTAGCATCGATGGCTTCATCGAATAACAACATCATGATCAGCCGCGAACTGCAGGTAACGCTGCAACTCGCGATGACCGAAGCCGTTAACCGGCGTCACGAGTTCGTGCAACTGGAGCATCTGCTGTTTGCGATGCTCCACGACGTGACGACGACCACCATACTGAAAAATTGCGGCGCGGACCTGGATGCGATCCGGCGCAAGCTCGCGCATTACCTCGACGAGCAGGTCGAGCGGATGCCCAAGGGCGAAGAAGTCTCGCCGCGCTACGCGATCGGAGTGCAACGTGCTCTCCAGCGCGCGGCGTTGCACGTGCAGTCGGCGGGTCGCCAGGAAATCACGGGCGGCAACGTGCTGGTCGCGATGTTCCACGAGACCGAATCGCCGGCGATTTTCTTTTTGCAGGAGCAGGGCGTCACGCGATTCGACGTGATCAATTTTATTTCGCACGGAGTTACGAAGACCGGTGCGGAAGACGATGAAGACGGCGACGATTCGGACGGCAAGGATTCCATCGATCGCGACGGGCACGAGCACGAAGGCGGCGACGAAGAGGGCGAGCGCAAGCTGTCGCCGTCGAAGGCGCTGAACACTTACGCGATCAATCTCGCGAAGCGCGCGGCGGATGGAAAAATCGATCCGCTGGTCGGGCGCAAGAAGGAACTCGAACGCGCGGTGCATGTGCTGTTACGCCGGCGCAAGAACAATCCCGTGTTCGTGGGCGAGGCTGGAGTCGGCAAGACTGCGTTGGCGGAGGGGCTCGCGCTCGCGATTCACAAGGGCGACG
Source organism: Binatus sp. (SeqCode) (assembly GCA_049590495.1). GTDB lineage: Bacteria > Desulfobacterota > Binatia > Binatales > Binataceae > Binatus. Next base: position 12,938 of record JBAWCX010000636.1, on the reverse strand, counting down.
TACCCGACGCACTCAAGGGCGTCGAGATTTACGCGCTCGACATGGGCGCGCTGCTCGCGGGCACGCGCTTTCGCGGCGACTTCGAGCAGCGCCTGAAGGCGGTCATCAAGGCTGTAGTCGGCGACTCGAAGCGGATTTTGTTCATCGACGAGATACACACCATCGTCGGCGCGGGAGCCGCGTCGGGCGGGACGATGGATGCGTCGAATCTGCTCAAGCCGGCGCTCGCGTCGGGCGACCTGCGATGTATCGGATCGACGACCTACCAGGAATACAAACGCTCGTTCGACAAGGATAAGGCGCTCGCGCGCCGCTTCCAGCGAATCGACGTGGTCGAGCCGACGCAGGACGAGGCGGTGCAGATTCTCAACGGCATCAAGTCGTACTACGAGAAGCATCACAACGTCCGCTACACCAACTCGGCGATCAGATTGTCGGTCGAGTTGTCGGCGCGCTACGTCAACGACCGCTTCCTGCCTGACAAGGCGATCGACGTGATGGACGAGGCGGGAGTCGCGGGGCATTTGCGCGGCACTGGCACGACCGAGCCGGTGACAGTCGGCACGCGCGACGTCGAGCGGACGGTCGCTCGGATGGCGAAGATTCCGGAGCGCACGGTGTCGGCGACCGATCGCGGACGGCTGCAGACGCTCGACGAGGATATGAAGCAGGCGGTCTTCGGCCAGGACGAGGCGATTAACTCGGTCGCTCGTGCGATCAAGCTCGCGCGGTCGGGACTGAGCCATCCTGACAAGCCGGTCGGCGCGTTTTTGTTCGCGGGACCGACGGGCGTCGGCAAGACCGAAGTCGCGCGCCAGCTCGCCAAGGTCATGGGCGTCGAGTTCATCCGATTCGACATGAGCGAGTACATGGAGCGGCACACGGTGTCACGCTTGATTGGCGCGCCGCCGGGATACGTCGGCTTCGACCAGGGCGGCCTGCTCACCGACGCGATCAACAAAACGCCGCATTGCGTGCTGCTGCTCGACGAGATCGAAAAAGCACATCCCGATTTGTTCAACATCCTGTTGCAGGTGATGGATCACGCGACGCTCACCGACAACAACGGGCGCAAGGCGGATTTCCGCAACGTGATCCTCGTGATGACGACGAATGCCGGCGCGCAGGAACTGTCGCGCGCGATGATCGGCTTCCATGGCGGGGTAGGGCAGGGCAATCCGAAGGGCGTGCTGGAGAAGATGTTCGCGCCGGAGTTCAGAAACCGGCTGTCGGCGACGATCGAATTCGCACCGCTCAGTCCGCCGGTCATGGAGCGCGTCGTCGACAAGTTCATCGCGGAACTGCAGGAACGCCTCGACAAGCAGAAGGTTACGCTGACGGTGACGCCGGCGGCGAAAAGATGGCTGGCGGAACACGGTCACGATCCACGCTTCGGCGCACGCCCGCTCGGACGATTGATCGAAAACGAGATCGCGCGCGAACTCGCGGACCAGGTACTATTCGGCAAGCTGACAAAAGGCGGCAAAGCAACCGCAGACCTAGACGGCGACAAGCTCGCATTCTCCTACGAGCCGAATCAGGCCCGCCAGCCCGCTCCAGTGACGTAACTTCCTAAGAACTTGAAGTGGATCACGAGCTGAGTGCGGGGCAGCGAGCCTTACGATAATCAGTTCTTCGAGAGTCGCTTTATGGCTTTCTTGAGCTTCTTCTCTAAAAGCTTCTGATCGATCTTCTCTTTGTGGCCGAGTCGTAAGATAAACTCTTCTCTGACGGTTTCTCCATCATCGACCCTGCGCACGATAACCTCAAGCGGTTCGGTTCGATTGTCTCCCTTCTCAATGCCGCGGGATCGCGCAATCAAGATGGCGGTGACTAGGCCTATGATGGCAGTGGCCAGTTCGGCGCCAGTTTTAACCCATGTAAGAATCTCGGGACCGCTCTCATGCTCTTCCCACCCCGCTTCGGGTGGGAACCGACGGAGGCTTTGGTCTATGATTTGATAGGCTTGCGGTGAATGCTCGCGATGAAAACATCCAGACACGACACGAATTTTGATTGAGACTGGGATTTCTCCCGGCTTTGGAGAATGCGCTTGAGCAAAACCGCGCATGCGTTTCGCAAATTCTCGTTCCCACTGGATATCGATCGCCATCTTCGGTTCACCCCTCTTAGACAGATTCAAGTCGTCGCGAGTCCCGCTTTGGTCAGCCGTCCTTCCAAAAGCGGGAGGCGGTCGTGGCCCCAGAACGGTTCGCCTTCGAAGATGAATAGCGGCACGCCGAAGACGTGGTCCGCAGCGGCTTCGTCCTGCGCGCGCTGATAGGCTAGGGCGCCTTCACCTGACAGAAATTTGCGATAGTCGTCGGCTGACATGCCGAGATCTGCGATCACGCTCGCGACTGCGTCGGGTTGATCGGCTTCCAGTTCGCGTTTGAAGAACAGCTCGTACACTCGACGACTGTAATCGAGCAGGCGGCCTTGATGTTCCGCAAACAGCCCGCCGATCAGCGTCGGGGTCGTGTCGTAAACCTTCAACGGTCCGCGAATCACCAGGCCGCGCGGCTTGGCCCATCGGCGCGCGTCCAGATAGGAGTACTGCGCCTTGTGTTCGGAGTAGAGACTGCGCTCGCCCTTGCCCTTGATTCGCAGCTGGAACGGAATCCATCGGAAGCGAATTCGAAATCGATTTTCGAGCGCGAACGCCGGATCGAATGCGAGGTAAGCGAACGGACTCTTGTAGTCCGAGTACATTTTCACTTCCTTCGCTTCTTTCACGGGCCTGATTTTCAGATCTGATCGACCGGCTTTTGCAGCACTGTCGGATGCACCCATTCTGCCCCGCCCGTCTCGGGATGATCGATGTTGTAGTGCAAGCCGCGCGACTCGCGCCGGCTCATCGCGGATCGCACGACAAGCTCCGCGACCTTTGCGAGGTTGCGCAACTCGATCGTGTCGGCGTCGAGCAGATGGTCCCAGTAGTAGCTGTGGATCTCGTCCTTGACCATCAGGATTCGCCGCAACGCCCGCTCAAGGCGCCGGTCGCTGCGCACGATGCCGACGTAGTTCCACATCAGGCGCCGAATCTCGTCCCAGCTCTGCGTGATCATCACGCGCTCCTCGCTGCGAATCGCGCGCCCGGGATCCCATTCGGGAAACTCGGGTGGCGCGCCACCTCCCGATGCGACGATCTCGCGCGCCGAGGCGAACCCGCGCCGGCCCATCACGGCCGCTTCGAGCAGCGAGTTCGACGCGAGGCGGTTGGCGCCGTGCAGCCCGGTCATCGCAACTTCGCCCGCCGCATACAAACGCGGAATCGAGGTGCGTCCGTCAAGGTCGGTCTGCACGCCGCCGCACATATAATGAGCCGCCGGCACGACCGGAATAGGCCCCTTCGTGAGGTCATAGCCAAAACTCAAGCATCGCTTGAAGATATTCGGGAACCGCTTTTTGATGAAATCCGCCTCGCGGTGGCTGAGATCGAGATACACAAAATCCAGGCCGTGACGCTTCATCTCGGAATCGATCGCGCGCGCCACCACGTCGCGCGGCGCCAGCTCGGCGTCGGGATGGTAGCGCTTCATGAACGCGGTGCCGTCGGGCAATTTCAGAATCGCGCCCTCGCCGCGCAGCGCCTCCGAAATCAGAAACGACTTGGCGGCAGGATGATACAGGCAGGTCGGATGGAACTGGGAGAACTCGAGGGTCGCGACCGACGCGCCCGCCCGATACGCCATCGCGACGCCGTCGCCCGACGCGATATCGGGATTCGTCGTGTAGAGATAAACCTTGCCGGCGCCGCCCGTCGCGAGCATCGTGGCGCGCGAAATCACTTTGCGGATTTCGTGAGTGTTGCGATCGAGCGCATACACGCCCCAGCACGCGCCCGGCTTGCCCGCGCTGGGAGTCTCGACGAGCAGGTTGATCGCGACGTGATTTTCCAAAGTGCGGATGTTGGGGCGCGCGGCCGCCGCCTCGGTCAGCGCGCGCATTATTTCGCGGCCTGTGAGATCCTGCGCATGAAGCACGCGGCGATGGCTATGCCCGCCTTCCTGGCCCAGGTCGTATTCGAGCTCGCTGTCGACGTCGTTGGCGTCGGTCTCGACGCGCGTAAAGCGCGTGCCGAGCCTGATCAGCTCGCGCACCGCCTCAGGACCTTCGCGCACAATGGTCTCGACCGCCGCGCGATCGCACAGCCCGGCGCCCGCGCGGACGGTGTCGTCGATATGCGATTCGAACGAGTCGTCGACGCTCCACACGCTCGCGATGCCGCCTTGCGCGTACGCCGTGTTGGCCTCGGAGCTGCCGGCCTTCGTGAGCACCGTGACGGTGCCGACTTCGGACGCCTTGATAGCGAAGGTCAGGCCCGCGATGCCGCCGCCGATTACCAGGAAGTCGCTGAACAGTTGCGCGTTATGTCTCATCAGGTGGCCTCGGGAGCGCCCGCGAGAGATCGCGCGGCGTTCGTTGTGTCAATTTGACGCTACTCGGTCTGCGCTCGGCCAGTCAAGGAGATCGAGCGCCTTGCGATTTGCCCCCTCCGGTCGATTCCAATATTCTTGAAGGCGCAGCGCGAAACGAAAGTACGGAAGTTTCGTCTAAGAGTCTGAAGGCCAAGCCCGTGCCGATGACACCGCCAAATATGGTCACGATGTTCCGGATCGCAACGGCGCCGGTGCTCATCTGGATCCTGATGCATACCGGACCTTCCGCGGCGTGGCTGGCGGCGGGAGTGTTCTTCGTCGCGACGGTCAGCGATTTTTTCGACGGTTACCTGGCGCGCAGCTACGACTACGTCACCACGCTCGGCAAATTTCTCGATCCGATGGCCGACAAGCTGGTCGTGACGACTGCGCTCATCATGCTGGCCGGGATGGCGCGAACGCCGCACGTGCCGGCCTGGATGGTCGTCGTGCTGGTGTCGCGCGAGATAATGGTGACGGGACTTCGTGCGGTCGCGGCGGCCGAGGGCCTGATCGTCGGCGCCGAGGAGCTCGGCAAGTACAAGATGTCGTTGCAGGCGATCGCGATTCACGGCCTGCTGATTCATTACACGTACCTGCACGTCGATTTCTTCGCGGCCGGGATGTTTATCCTCTGGCTCGCGATGGCGGTGAGCGTGTGGTCGGGCGTCGATTACTACGTGCGCGTGGTTCGCGAGCTGCGCCCGAAACCGATTGCGGCCAGCGGCAAGCGCGCGGTGATTTGACAGGCGCGCTCGCGCCGGATAATCAAGGGGATTCGATCTACCGGATTGGAGAGCGGGTGTAGCTCAGTTGGTAGAGCGCGTGCTTGCCAAGCACGAGGTCGTCGGTTCGAAACCGATCACCCGCTCCATGTCTTTCCAAAAGATTCACACCGGGGGATTCCCCAGTGCGGCAGGACCGCCGGGCGTCAGCTTCGAATCCGCTCGATTCAGCCACCGCACGGAAAAATACGCACCGATCCACGAACCCGTCGCGGCGAATATCACATAGATCGAGTTGCCCGTGTAGCTGATCACGGCGAACGCCGACAGCAGGTACCACAGCGCGCTCCACGACGCCGCCCGCGACGGCCGCCGCGCCGTTACTGCCGCGTTGAACATGACGTACACCGCGTCGGTCGCGGCCGTCGACGCCACCACGCCCGCCGCGATCAGTGGATTCAAGTTGAGCGTCATCGGATCCTCCATCACCTAAGTGTCGTGGCAGAGATTTTACTTTTTGCGTCTATCAACAAACCGGTGGCGGTGCGAGAATTTTCGAAGCTAGCCCAACGCGAGGTCTCGTCGCCATGTCAGAACCGCTATCAGACCAGCAGCTTTCTCTCATCGACGCGTACTGGCGAGCCTCCAACTATCTCACCGTCGGCCAGATCTACCTGATGGCGAATCCTCTCCTGCGCGAGCCGCTCCGGCCCGAGCACATCAAGCCGCGCCTGCTCGGCCATTGGGGAACTTCGCCGGCGCAGAACTTTGTCTATGTGCACCTCAACCGGCTGATTCGCGAGCACGACGCCAACGTCATCTATATTTCCGGTCCCGGCCACGGCGGTCCGTCGGTCATGTCGCACACTTATCTCGAGGGCACCTACTCCGAGTTTTATCCGCGCATCTCCGAGGACGCCGAGGGCATGCGCCTGCTGTTTCGCCAGTTCTCGTCGCCGGGCGGAGTGCCGAGTCATGCCGGCCCGCACGTCCCAGGCTCGATCAACGAAGGCGGCGAGCTCGGCTACTCTCTCGTACACGCATTCGGCGCTGCGTTCGACAATCCCGATCTGATCGTCGCATGCGTGATCGGCGACGGCGAGGCGGAAACCGCGCCGCTCGAAGGTGGCTGGAAAGGCGTCCAGTTTCTCAACCCGGTGCGCGACGGCGCGGTGCTGCCGATCCTCCATCTGAATGGCTACAAAATTTCCGGCCCGACCGTATTCGGGCGCGACGCCGACGAACAGCTCGGCCGCGTGCTCGAAGGCCACGGCTATGAGGTCCACTTTGTCGAGGGCGACGATCCGCCGCGGATGCATCGCGAGTTCGCCGCGACGCTCGACAAGTGCTATGCGGCGATTCGTGCGATCCAGGCCGGCGCGCGCGCAAATGGGCTCCAGAAGCGGCCGACCTGGCCTGCAATCGTGTTGCGAACGCCCAAAGGATGGACCGGGCCGAAAATTGTTGACGGCGTGCAGATCGAAGGCACCTTCCGCGCCCATCAGGTGCCGCTGGCCGGCGTGAAGGAAAATCCCGAGCATTTGAAATTACTCGAAACGTGGATGCGCAGTTACCGGCCTGACGAGTTGTTCGACGAGCGCGGAAGCCTCAAGCCCGAAATCAAAGCGATCGCGCCAAAAGGAAATCGCCGGATGGGCGCGAACCCGCATGCCAACGGCGGAAAACTCACCATCGCTCTCGACATCCCGTCGTTCACCGACTACGCAGTTGCGACCGAACAACCCGGCAGCGTCAAGGTCGAATCCACGCGTCCCTTCGGCAAGATGATGCGCGATATCTTCACGCGCAACGCCAAGCAGCATAACTTCCGCCTGTTCTGTCCCGACGAGACCAACTCCAATCGCCTCGGCGATGTGTTCGACGTCGAGAACCGATGCCTCGTGAGTCGCGTCGAGAGCTACGACGATCACGTCTCGCACGACGGCCGCGTCATGGAAGTGTTGAGCGAGCATTGCCACCAGGGATGGCTCGAAGGTTACACGCTGACCGGCCGCCACGGAGTCTTCGCGTCGTATGAGGCGTTCGCGATGATCGTGGATTCGATGGCGACGCAGCACGCGAAGTGGCTGCAGACCTGCCAGACCGAGTTGCCGTGGCGCCATCCGGTGCCGTCGCTGAACTACCTGCTCACCTCGACCTGCTGGCGCAACGATCACAACGGCTTCAGCCACCAGGGCCCCGGCTTTATCGACACTCTCCTGACCAAGCGGGGCATCGTGTCGCGAATCTACCTGCCGCCCGACGCCAACTGCCTGCTCTCGGTCGCCGATCACTGTCTGCGCAGCCGCGACTACATCAATCTGATCGTGATCGACAAGCAGGAACATCCGGTGTGGCTCGACATCGACGCGGCCCGCGAGCATTGTTCGCGCGGCGCGTCGGTCTGGCGATGGGCTGGCAACGACGATGGCGCCGACCCGGATCTCGTGCTCGCATGCGCCGGCGACGTCATGACGGAAGAGGCTATCGCGGCGGCATGGCTGTTTCGCAAATATCTTCCCGAAATGAAAATTCGAGTCGTGAACGTCGTCGATCTGATGACGCTGTTTCCGCCCGACCGCCATCCCCACGGCATGAGCGAGGACGCTTTTCTCGAGCTCTTCACGCGCGACAAGCACGTGATCTTCGCGTTCCACGGCTACCCCGGCGAGGTTCATCAGCTACTGCACGGCCGCCCCAATCCCGATCGTTTTCACGTGCGCGGTTACGTCGAGGAAGGAACCACGACCACGCCCTTCGACATGCTGGTGTTGAACAATGCGAGCCGCTATCACCTGTGCATCGAGGGTCTGCGCCGCGCCCCGCGTTACCAGGACCGCGCCCGCGAACTAATCAAGCAGACAGAAGCTGCCCTCGACGCCCATCGCAAATACGTCGTCCAACATCTCGAAGACATGCCCGCAATCACCAACTGGAAATGGACCCCGGATTAATCGATTTCTTCGCGGTCGGCATGTTTCTATCGTAGTTCGCAATGGCAGCGAGCGTGTGGTCGGGCGTCGATTACTCCGCTTACCTCCCACGTTCGTCGGGGGAGGGTCAGGGTGGGGGACCGCTTGCGGCGCAATTGTCCGGTGCGCTGCATGTCCGCTCAATCTGAGACACTAACCCAAGCGCGAGGTGATTTGACAGGCGCGCTCGCGCCGGATAACCAAGGGGATTCGATCTACCGGATTGGAGAATGTAGCTCAGTTGTTAGAGCGCGTGTTTGCCAAGCACGACGTCGTCGGTTCGAAACCGATCTCACGCTCCAAGAATTCCGAAAAAATCGTTGTCAACTTGTTTGGTCGTTTCGGTGTGCGGTGGTGTCAGCTTCGCGAAGAATCGCATCTTAGGTTTTCGGACTGCACGCACGGCGATCACACCGACCGACAATCGTTAGTTGCCTAGTCCATTAGCGACAGAACGTCTCCGGCGAGAAGGTATGTATAAACGACGTAGCGATCTGCTTCTTCTCTTCGAACAATATCGGCGTGAGATCCCTTTTGAGCAGCTCGGAAGAGCGCGTCCAACCTTTCGCCAAGGAATGCCAACTGTGAGCCCACGATTTGCTTGAAGGTTGTCGATTTGCTGTTGTTCTCCGCGAAGGCGATCAATCGGTTGATGTAATTCTCTTTCCCGAGTTTGATACTTATTTCCTTGCCGTCCAACACTCTTGTCCGCACCTCATCCGTCGGGGGGAAGACGGCGTCTGCCAGATCTTGCAATACTCGTCGGCAGCCGTGGGCCGCGTTAGACCAATCCTCAGGGTTCTCGGAGCCAAGATTTTCATAGATTGCCGTCAATCTCTTCACCGCTTCCGGTACCCCTTTTCCAATCGAAGAATCGACCCGCCTTCTAGTGCGCGTGAACACATCGTCGGCGATTCCGGAGAATTTCAATTCGTAGTACTTCTCGAGTACGTACCGGTAAAGTAACCCCCTACTCGTCGCCAATCGCGCCGTTGCGTTAGAGTGCTGCGTGCGGATATTGCTGCGCTCGAACGTGTTGCCCATCGTCTTAGCAGGCGACACAACGTCTGGGTCAATCGCCGCAGCTAGCGCTGTGTCGGCAATCTGAATTTGCGCCTCCATTTGACCAATTGATTCTCGGTAGACGAATTTGCTTACTTCTTTCGCCGCTCCGCTTCCTTCTTCCTGCGCAAATTCACGTCCCGCCTGCACTGCCCGCTGGTAGACTTCCGGTAGCATCCCATCGGGACCACCTGGATATCCGCCTACTTCGTGCTCCATTATCCGTTGAAACTCGAAATCATTTAGCAGTCTCGCTAGACGGCTAGTCTTGAGTGCAACGCTGCTGAGAGGAACTTCTCCGAGTTCGAGATTCTTTAGTATATCTTCTGAAAGTACCAACGCTTCAGCAAGCGCGGTGGGAGTTGGCTTCACCAGGTCGGCCATAGAACACGAAGTTAGCAGGGCCGTAGCGCAACAGACAGATGGTTCGGCAGCCTTCTCCCCGGTAGCACTGGGGCCACATTGCGGCTGGCGTCAGGATAGTGCACCCGCCCACGGGTTTCCGCGCCTCAAGTGGTCGACCGTGCGCGCGCAATTGAACATCGCTGATCGGTGCGGTCGAGTAGTAATTGAAGCCTGGCGTCGTCCATTGTGGCGGTCTCCCTCGGAGCGATCTTTGCACAATCTTCACTTCTTGCGTCTATCAACAAACTGCTGGCGGTGCGAAAATTTTTTGCGATACTCTTATTCGAGGTCTCTTTTTTCATGTCCGAAAAAGTAAGCCCGCTCGCTGGAAAACCTGTCGATCAATCGCAGCTCGTCGACGTGCCGCGTTTGATCACCGCGTACTACAGCCTCACGCCTGACCCCGGCAATCCCGCGCAACGCGTCGCGTTCGGCACCTCGGGGCATCGCGGCTCCGCGTTCGACTGCGCGTTCAACGAGGCGCACATCCTCGCGATCAGCCAGGCAATTTGCCTCTATCGCAAGACTCAAAATATCAGCGGTCCGCTCTACCTCGGGATGGACACGCACGCGCTCTCGGTTCCGGCCTTCGCCAGCGCGCTCGAAGTGCTGGCCGCCAACGGCGTCGAGACGATGGTGGATAGCAACGGCGGCTACACGCCGACGCCGGCGGTCTCGCACGCGATCCTCGCCTACAATCGCGGCCGCAAGAGCGGGCTGGCGGATGGCATCGTGATTACGCCGTCGCACAATCCGCCGCCCGACGGCGGCTTCAAGTACAATCCACCCAACGGCGGCCCGGCCGAGACCACTGTCACCGATTGGATTCAAAATACGGCCAACGATTTTCTCAAAAACAAGCTCGCCGGAGTGAATCGCGTCCCGTACGAGCGGGCGCTCACCGCCGCGACGCTTCACAAGCACGATTACATCGCCGCGTATGTCGGCGACCTGGGCAACGTCGTCGACATGGAGGCGATCCGCGCCGCCGGCGTGCAGGTCGGCATCGATCCGCTCGGCGGGGCGGCAGTGCACTACTGGCCCGCCGTGATCGAAAAGTACGGAATCAAGGCGACGGTCGTCAGCGACACGGTCGATCCGACGTTTCGCTTCATGACCGCCGACTGGGACGGCAAGATCAGGATGGATTGCTCGTCGCCGTACGCGATGGTTCGTTTGCTCGCGATGCGCGATCGCTTCGACGTCGCGTTCGCCAACGACACCGACGCCGACCGGCACGGAATAGTCACTCGCTCGAGCGGGCTGATGAATCCAAATCACTATCTCGCCGTTGCGATTTCATACCTGTTTCGCAATCGCCCGCGATGGCGCAAAGACGCTGCCGTCGGCAAGACTGTCGTCAGCAGCAGTATGATCGATCGCGTCGCCGCCAGTCTCGAACGCAAGCTCATCGAAACGCCGGTCGGCTTCAAGTGGTTCGTGGACGGGCTGATCGACGGTTCGGTCGGATTTTGCGGCGAGGAAAGCGCGGGCGGCTCGTTTATCCGCACCGACGGAACCGCGTGGACTACAGACAAGGACGGACTAATCCTCGGCCTGCTGGCCGCCGAGATGACCGCGCGCGAGGGTTGCGACCCCGGCACGATGTACGACGACCTCACGAAGAAGTTCGGCGCCCCGGCGTACGAGCGAATCGACGCGCCCGCAACGCTCGCGCAAAAAGAAGTTCTGAAGAAACTGACGCCGGAAAAACTGGATGCGCGCGAACTCGCGGGCGAGAAGATTCTCAAAACACTGACTCTCGCGCCGGGCAACGGTGCGGCTATCGGCGGAATCAAGGTGATTGCTGAGAGCGGATGGTTCGCCGCTCGCCCGTCCGGCACCGAAGAGGTCTATAAGATTTACGCCGAGAGCTTTCGCGGCGTCGATCACCTGCATCGGATTCAGGCTGAGGCGCAGGAACTGATCGCGCGAGTCTTCAAGCAGGCCGAATCGGGCAGTTGAACGAGGAACCAACCAGGCGTGCCGGCTCGCCACCACACCATACTCTGCATCAACGTCGGTTCGTCGTCGTGCAAGTTCACGCTGTACTCGATATCCGGCGGCGCCGAATCGCTCGTGGCCGAGGGCGCCGCGGATCGGATCGGCTCGAGCGGCGGCAAACTCAGCATCCACGACGCCAACGGCCGCTCGCTCGCCGAATCGGATCGCGAGCTCGCGCGCCCGCAAGTCGCCGTCGATGCGCTCCTCGGCGAGTTCGAGCGCCTTAAGCTGCCGCGCCCCGACGCCGTGGGACATCGAATCGTCCACGGCGGCGCGCTTCATGTGGCCCCGGAGGTCGTCACGCCCGCGTTGATCGCCGACTTGAAAGGGCTGATCCCGTTCGCGCCGCTGCATATGCCGGGTGGGATCGAAGGTATCGAAGCGATCGCCGCGCGGCATCCGAAACTTCCGCAGGTTGCATGCTTCGACACCGCGTTTCATCGCGGGATGCCCGCGCGAGCCGAGCGGTTCGCGTTGCCCCGCGAACTATGGGACGCCGGAGTGCGGCGCTTCGGCTTTCACGGAATTTCCTACGAGTACATCATGCAGGCTCTGGGAGCCGACATGCCGCCGCGCCTGATAATCGCGCACCTGGGCAACGGCGCGAGCATGGCCGCCGTGGCAAACGGCCGCCCGCTCGACACCACGATGGGCTTCACGCCGGCGGGCGGCTTCATGATGGGCACGCGGCCCGGCGATCTCGATCCGGGCGTCATCCTATATCTCCTCGCACAGAAGGGTTACGACACCGCGCGACTCGGTGAACTCGTAAATATGAAATCCGGCTTGCTCGGAGTATCAGGCATCAGTTCCGACGTGAAGACACTTTTGGACATACGGGCAAAGAACTCCGAAGCGGCGGATGCGATCGAAATGTTTTGCTATCAGATGAGAAAAGCGACAGGCGCGTTCGCAGCCGCGCTCGGCGGACTCGATCTGCTCGTCTTCACTGGCGGGATTGGCGAGCATGCCTCAGCGATACGCGCGGAGGTCTGCGATGGACTGGCGCATCTCGGGCTAGCGATCGATACGCGGCGCAACGACGCCGGCGAAGACACGATCAGCGCTGACGACAGCCGATGCCGCGTGCGGGTGATCCCCACCAATGAAAACCTGATGGTCGCGCGGCACGCTGTTCGGCTCGTGTTTCCCGCCGGCTGAAACAACGATTTGCTGGCCGCAAGGCCGCTCGTGGCGGTATAACAATTGGGCGATTTTTCCGACAGTGCAACTTTTGCTGGACAATGTGCTGAAAGAGGGCAGATGGCGATGAAGCTTTATTTTGCACCGCAGACCAGGGCTATCCGGCCGTTGATCATGCTCGAAGAATTGGAAGTGCCTTACGAGAC
>JBAWCX010000635.1:0-29261 GCA_049590495.1 Binatus sp. (SeqCode) | reverse complement strand
GCCGCACGGATAGCAGCCGGTCGCTCGACGATTGGCGACGCCGGTGGTCTAGGCGGCCGTCGCATCACGTCATCGAGCGCAGGCTCGCCTTCGAAAGCGAGCGCGGACACGGGGTGTACGATCATCTCCAGCCACACCAGGTTCACCGGCAGCAGCAGCGGCGGAAGGCCGAAGACCGGGGCCAAGAGCGTGAGCGATACCAGCATCACCTTGAAGCCGACCAGGTAGAGGAATGCGCGCTGAAGGTTGTCGAGCAGGATGCGGCCCTCGCGAATCGTGGCGACCATCGCGGAAAAATCGTCGTTTAGCAGTACGATGTCCGCGGCCGCGCGTGCGACCTCCGTCCCGCGCAGGCCCATCGCGACGCCAATGTCAGCGCGGCGCAGCGCAGGCGCGTCGTTTATCCCGTCGCCGGTCATTGCGACGACTTCGCCCGCCCGCCGCAGCGCCTCGACGATCGCGTATTTCTGCTCGGGCCGAATGCGCGCGAAGATACTGCACCGGCGGACCAACCGGTCGAAGCCTGACTTGTCAGCGCTATCGAGTTGCGCGCCGGTCACGATGCCGTCGTCGGCGTGCGCAATTCCGGCCGCCTCGGCGACTGCATGCGCCGTGAGTGCGTGGTCGCCGGTAATCAGCTTGAGCTTCACGCCCGCGCGCTGACATTGCGCCACTGCGTCCGGAACCGCGGGCCTCAGGGGATCGCGAAACCCGAGCAGGCCAAGGAGACGAAGCCCGCGCTCGTCCGACGCGCGCATCCCGGTGATTCCGCCTCGCTCCAGATCGCGTTCCGCTACCGCGAGCACGCGCATTCCCCGCCCTGCCATCTCGACGTTGGCCCTCTCGGCGCGATCCAGATCTGCCGGCGCAATCTCACAATGCTCGACTATTCCCTCGAGCGCGCCCTTCGCCACGATTCGCTGTTCGCCCCTGGCGTCAGCGCCTGCTCCAATGCTCCAGACGTGCGACATGTGCTTGCCGACCGGGTCGAACGCGTAGTCATGTACCAGCCGCCATCGCGAGTGAAGCGCCTCGACGTCGATCCCATGTTCCGTGCAATGCGCAAGAATCTTTCGCTCCATTCTGTCGGCAGCCTGTGGCTCACATGCGAGCGCGGCCGCCTCGAGCAATGCGTCCTCCGAAATCCGCGCACTCAGCGGGACGTGCTCCTCGAGTACAAACTCACCAGCCGTCAGGGTGCCGGTCTTGTCGAGGCAGATGACTGTAGTTGAGCCGAGCGTTTCGACGCTGGCCAACCGACGCACCAGGACCCCGCGCTGGCTAAGGCGAAATGCTCCGAGGCTCAGGAACATCGTCAGCACCAGCAAGAACTCTTCGCCGACAGCCGACATCGCGAGACTGACCGCATACAGAAAGGCCAGCCCCGCCGGCGCACCGCCGAGAATGCGCAAGACGAACAGCAGAGCCGAAACAGTAGCCGCCACACCGATCATCCTGCGCACCATCCGCGCCGTCTTGCGCTCAAGCGGTGTCGGACGCCTGCCGACCTCGGCGACCAGTCGCGCGAGATCGCCATAACGGGTGCGCTCCCCGGTTGCTGTTACCTCGGCAAACGCGTGGCCTTCGAGGACGCGCGAACCCGCAAACACACGGCTGGCCGCTGGTTCATCTGCGACGGCGCCAGATATTCCGCATGGCTCCTTCGAAACGGGCTCTGCTTCGCCAGTAAGCTGTGATTCGTCGAGCGCGAGATTGGAACTCGTGCGCAGAACCGCATCGGCGTGAACAATGTCGCCCTCCTTCAGCAGCAGCAAATCCCCGAGGACGAGGTCCGCAGTCGGAATCACGATTTGCATGCCGCCGCGAACCACACGCGCTCGCGGCGCGACGACGCCTGCAAGCTTGTTGAGCGCGGTGCGCGATCGCGCCTCTAGAATTACATCGACGGCAAGGACTGGAATGATCGCCGCGAACAGGACGTATGCGTCAGTCCGCTCGCCCAGCGCGTAGTAAACCGCGGCCGCCGCGGCCAGCATCACTGCCATCGGGTCCGCGGCTGTTCTGATAAATGCCAGGATCGCAGCACCGCGCGCTGCGCGCACGAGGCGGTTCGGCCCGTGGATCTTCAGCCGCCGTGCCGCCTCTTCGCTACTAAGGCCGCCGAACGGGTCAGTGGCCGCGACTCGCAGTTTTATCGCTGCTTTCAATACAACCTGCTCGTCTCTTCGAACTCCCTCGATTGTGCAATCAGCCTGCCAAAGAAGCTGGATTCAGAACGGGGACCAGTGTGGCGCGATCGGATACACTTCGGCGCTGCGCGCCGGTGAGCTGATTAAAGGCTCTAACAGTTGATCGTTCGGAGTTTCGAGGACAAACGTCCCGCAATTGTAGATCGCCCGTGGCACGACAATCGCTAGTCGGTTGTAGGGCTACTCCCAGGAGCTCAACATGAGTGAGTATCAAGGATATTTGATCGAGGAAAATCCTGAGACCGGACGGTGGCAGATTTCCTGGAAGGGGAAAAAGCTAGCCGTCGATTTCGCGAAGGAATCGGAAGCCGAGGAGTGGATCGACGAGCAATTTCCCTCGCATAGGCTTTAGGACTCGTACTGACAACTCATAGTAGCACCAAGACTAAGGCTGTGGCCCGGGTCGGATCTCAATCATGTTGATCCAGGAACTGACCAAGCAGGAGTGTCTGAACCTGTTGGCGCGTTTGCGTCTAGGTAGATTGGCGTGCACCCGTGATGCCATGCCATACATTGTCCCTCTCTATTTCGCGAACGATGACGACTACCTCTATAGCTTCTCTACCTTTGGTCAAAAGATCGAATGGATGCGCGCCAATCCCAACGTCTGCGTCGAAGTTGACGAGGTGGTAAGTCCGCAGCAATGGGTAAGTGTCGTCGCCTTCGGCCGCTACGAGGAAATGCCAGATATCCCAGAATGGCGCAGCGCTCGCGAATACGCCCACAAAAAACTGCTGCAACGCAACGCTATCTGGTGGGAACCTGGTTACGCGAAAACGATAGTGAGCGGCACAGAACGTCCGCTAGCGCCGTTCTTCTACCGCATTCACATCGCGCAGATTACAGGCCACCGCGCCACCCCTGAGCATGCGACGCCACCTGGCACATCGCCGTCGACGCCCAGTTCGAACCGCGACCGATGGCTGCGAAAAATTCTACGGCAGGTCCGTAAACAAGCTTAGGCGATCGTGAAGCAAGCTACCAACACGATTGACAAGTACCAAAGCAACGCAGCATCGTCTGGTCCCGGCTTCGGGATCGGCTTGTCCATGAACCCGACTACGTCCAACGCCTTTATCGCGAATGTTTTCACAGAAAGTAGCTCTTTGGCCTTAAACGGCGGGATGCAGTCGGATGCGTCCGTGATTGATCGACAGGTGCACTTCAAGCACCAAGTCTCTTAGTTTGGCATTCATTCCACCGCGCAGCGCTCTCGCCGCCTCGCAGGCAAGATCATCGAGTGTGAGCAGGCCGACCAATACCCCTTCCCGGTCGATTACCGGTACCCGCCGAGTACGGTTCTGCCGCATAAGCTGGGCTGCTGAATCCAGATCGTCGTCGGACCGGCAACAGACAAGCTTTCGGGCCATGGCCCCTTCGGCCTGCAACTCCGCCAGCGGCTTGCCCTTGGTATAGGCGGCCATACATACGTCTCGATCGGTCAGAAAGCCGACAGGTCTACCCTGATCGTCGACCACCGGAACCGCCCCGCAAGGCTCGTCCCACATTATTTGCGCTGCCTTGTTGAGCGAGTCTTGCGGGCCGCAGGTTTTAACGTCACGACTCATGATCTGTTCGACTTTCATCGCGATCCCTCCGCGGAAAAGGCAACCCGGCTAACCTCCTGAGCGCTGTGCTGTGAACTCGCCCGGAAAAACCGAAACGCATGCCATCACGTGCGTAATCGCCTCCACGTCGTATTCGTCACCCGATCGGTAGGTTTCGAAAAACGAGTTCAATCGCGCGACACGCTCCGGCCATGCCTCAACCGCCTGGAGGCCGAGAGAGACGCCATAGTTCGTGAATGCAAATTTGACCGAGGGCGCTCCCAGCTCGCGGCAAAAATATCCGGGCGGATCGATCCACATTTGGTCGAGCATCGCGAGACTCCGCTCGCGGTGAACAAGTGCCCAACGCTCATCGGGAATGAAGCGCGTCATCCACAGCATCATCCCAAGACCGAGGTCCTGCGTGATAACAAGGTCTCGGCAGCTTCGCTCGACGATGGTTTTCATCTGTTGGATTTCGCCCGCGAGCGCGTCTTCGTCCAGCAGCCGATAAACAACGTATCCGTGAAACGGATCGAGCGCTCCGAGTCCGAAGCCTGGGCAAGGCGCGCTTAGATCTTCGAGCATTTTCCAGTGCACGCCACGGCCCGGAACAATGAAAGCCGGATGGATATCCTTCACCAGTTGAATCGCTTTTGCGCGATATTTGGGAACTACCTTGCCGAGGCGCGTTAGCGCGAAAATCCACATCGCGAGATAGTGAAAGTACTGGCCGTCGCGATCCGCAGCTTCACCAATTCGAAAACCGCGCCGGCGCCCGAGGACGCGCTCGACGTCTGCGACAACCCGCAGAGCTTCATCGAGGAACTTTTTCTGCTTCAGTTCGTGGTAGAGCGAAACCAACAGAACGACGCCGAAAGCGTCGGTCCATAAGTACCGCCTGCCGTTTGGCCAGATGCAATGGTCGCGCATCCAGTCCAGCTTGCTCAATACTTTTCTGACATTCGCAGTCATTTTGTTCTTCATCCCGCGGCCCTCCTGCAAAGTCAGACGCCGAACGGATAGGTCTCCGGGACGCCTGGTACTATGACTGCCGGAAGTGGTGAGACCGCACGGGTTTCGTCGAACCAGATGTACTCGTCGAACTGCCAGGGTAAACAAGCCTGGAAATAGTGACTTTGGAGTTCGGATTCAGGTCGATAGATGACGCCGATTGCGCGCTCCAGGCGGGCGGCTTCCAGTTCGTCGCGAACCGCCTGCCTCGCCGGATCTCTTAAATGCAACATGAAGGCTTTGAGCCCGGAGTCGTGGCATAGACGTTCATAGCTAGCCTCGTGGGACGGCCGTACGCGTTTAACCTCCATCGGCCCATCCCAGTCCGAGGCCGCCGCGACGGTTCCGTGGTCGGTGCCGAAGCCAACCAGGAATGCCGACTCGGCAAATCGTGCGCGAGATAACTGTCCGACGTTATGTTCGCCGCGCGCGCCCATCTCGGTTGCCGCCGCGTCGCCAACATGTGAGTTGTGTGCCCAGACGATTCCCTTGCTGCCGGGACCGTGGAACTCCAGCAGCCGCTCCAGGGTATCGAACATGTGTTGATCGCGCAGATTCCATGATTCGACGGCCCCGTAATACATCACGCGGTAGTAGCGCTCTGCTGCTGCCACAAGGCGAGCGTTCTGAGCGGCGTCGAAGAAGCGATCGCCGTCGCGCTGGGAGTACTCGATCCGCCGATTCAGCATGTCGCGCAACATCGCGACAACTGCGGCTTCGCAGTCTCGATACCGCCCGCTGAGCACGGCCCGCCCGTATACCGCAGGATCGTGTTCCCACGGGCTCAGGCATCCGTACCGGCGTCGCGCGATCGCGGCCATCGCCGGATCGACGCTGCTTAAATATGTGACAACCGCATCGATCGACGTGAAGAGGCTATACAGATCCAATCCGTAGAAGCTTGCTCGGCGCTCCGGTTCCGATGCTTCGGCGTTCCAGGCGCGCAACCACTCAACTAGCTCCAACGCCTCATGGTTTCGCCACATCCAGGTCGGGAATCGGGCGAAGGCCTTCCATTGTTCCTGCCGCGCCGGAGCATGGCGTACGTATTGGTTGATTCGCGCGGCATCGGGCCAATCAGCCTCGACTGCGACGAAGTTAAATCCGTGGCGCAAGATCAGTTCTTTGGTGATTCGGGCACGCATCCGGTAGAACTCTGAAGTTCCGTGGGTCGCCTCGCCGAGCAGAACGACTCGCGCATCGCCTATCCGGTCCATCAAGGAGCTCACGTCAGCCTGCTCGATGTCTGCGATAGGTTCGGCAGTCTCGCGGATCAGCTTGGCGATCGTCCCGGGACGGCTGCGCTGAGTGGACGGGCGCCCGCCTTTTGCGACGCCGGGATCCCAACCCTCAGCTCCGATCAGCGGGACGAATTGAACCTCTCCGAGATCCTCGTCATCGAACTGGTCCTGGCTGGTTCGGGTAACTCGAACCAGACGTTGCAGTCGGGAGGTATCGCCTACCGGTATGATGAGGCGGCCGCCAATCGCCAGTTGTTGGAGCAACTGCTTGGGCACCTGCGGACCACCGGCAGTCACTATGATCACGTCATAGCGAGCATGCTCAGGCCAGCCCAGAGTGCCATCGCCATGAAGAACCTTGACGTTCGAGTATCCCAAGCTGTGCAAACGTCTCGTCGCGAGCTTGGCGAGTTGCTCGTGCCGCTCGATGGTGTAGACCTCGCTCACCACTTTCGAGAGCACGGCGGCCGCGTATCCGGAGCCGGTTCCTATCTCCAGCGCGCGATCGCTCGCGCGTGGCTCGATGCTCTCGATCATGAGGGCCACGATATAGGGCTGCGAAATGGTCTGGTCGGCCTCGATCGGCAAGGGACTATCCTGGTACGCGAACTCCGCTAATTCTTCCGGGAGGAAACCCTCGCGTGGTACACGTCGCATAGCTTCGAGTACTGCGGGGTTGTGCACACCGCGCGCCGCAATCTGATCACGAACCATCCGGAGACGCTCGTTTGTCAGGTCAAGCATCTCTGGGCTCCTCGCACTTTCGCTTTCGCGTTGGCTCGCACAGATAGAACCGCTCGCCCGTGGCGTCGGGATATTCTTCGCGAGCGCGAGCCTTCGCGCGCTCCCATACGATTTCCTCCTCGGGGGTTCTGACCACATTTACGGGCATCTTCCGAGTCCTCCAGGGTCTCTTAGCTACTGCCGTGCCAAGCCAGACCGAACTCTTACGAAGTGGGCGCCCGTGATGAGCGCCCTTTGCCACGAGGCTTTGATTCACGACATCGGGCGAACAGCCATAGCCGACATCGCGCCAGTGACACCTTCGAACGTTCACTGAGTCCATAGGCAGCAGAGGTCACGAGGCCGTGACGCGATCGGCTACATCGCTTGGCGGCGTCTGAGTCTCTATCGCGTGAATTTGCATGGCGCGTTGTTTGCTCGAGCAAGACAGTGACGAGAATTCTCGTCCCACAAAAATTAAAAAATGGAGGACCGGAAAATGGGAGCACTTTCAGCGTGGAGCCCTTTTCGAGAGCTCGAACGAATTGCACGTCGATGGGAACCAGGTTTCCCGCGCTTTTTCGAAGCCTTCGAGGATAACTACGACGAGGCATTCACGCCGGCGGTCGAGAGCTACGTGAAAGATGGCAATCTCGTCGTTCGCGCAGACGTGCCGGGACTTGAGCCGAAAGACCTCGACGTCTCGATTCTCGGGAACGTTCTAACCGTCAAGGGCGAACGCAAGAGCGAGCAAGAGGTGAAGAAAGAGGACTACTTGCGGCGCGAGGTCTCTTACGGGACCTTCGAGCGGCGCATGAGTCTGCCGGAAGGTACAGCGACCGACAAAATCAAAGCCAGCTTCAGGAACGGAGTGATCGAAATCACTGTTCCGCTGGCGAAGGATACCGTGGCCAAAAAGGTGCAAATCGAGACTGAAGCAGAAAAGAAAGTCGAGATTTCCAAGAAGTAGTAACCGTCGCGAGCATCGAGATGCCAGAAAACCAAGCTCGCGACCGCACGCCCGAGGAAAAAGCGATGAAAGTTAAGGATTTAATGACGACCGCCGTCAAGAGCTGCGCAGCTGACAACACTCTCAACACAGCTGCACAAATGATGTGGGAAAACGATATTGGATGCCTTCCAGTGATCGACAAGGAAGGCCGCGCAATCGGAATGTTGACCGATCGCGATGTTTGCATGAGCGCGTACATCCAGGGCGTTCCTCTCAACGGCGCGCTAGTGACCAGCGCGATGTCGAAAGACGTGTTCTGCTGCACGCCCGAGGACGACATGGCGGTGGCGGAGAATTTGATGAAGGGAAAACAGATTCATCGCCTGCTGGTGCTCGATGCTAACCGACATCCCGTCGGCCTGCTCTCGCTCAATGACATTGCGCGTGAGGGCGCGCACGAGGCGGAGATGAGAATGGCGCGCCAAGTAAGCGATGCCGAAATCACCGGCCTGCTGTCATCGGTTTGCGCTCCGCGGCATCGCATTATTCAAGCCCAAGCCGCGTAAACAACTGCAGCTGACCGGTTGAGTTGCGAGGACGGAACATTTGCATACAAGGAACTGCACTTACTATCGGGGCGCGGAAAGGCTTCCTCGCGGTGCAAAGGCTGACGGGCAGCTTCAAGCCACCGGTTGCCGGTAATGGCACTAAAAATAAGGAGCGAATCAGAATGAAAACCGATAATGAACTGCGTCGTGATGTGGAGATGGAACTTCAGTGGGACCCGAGCGTTGACGCCCGCGACATTGGCGTTGCCGCGAAGAATGGTGTGGTCTCCCTGACTGGCCAAGTGTCCAACTACGGCGAAAAGTGGCGAGCAGAGAGGATTGCAAAACGCGTCGCAGGCGTAGCGGGATTGGCCAATGATATCGAAGTAAAGCTTAGCACCGAACGGACTGACACCGACATCGCTCAGGCCGCAGCGTTAGCACTTAAGATTAACACAACCGTTCCTCCGGGCCGCGTCAAGGTCATCGCGGAACGCGGCTGGATCACCTTGGAGGGGAAGGTTGACTGGTACTATCAGAAAACCTCAGCCGAGAACTTAGTCCGGCACCTTGCCGGCGTAAAAGGTGTCAGAAATGCGATAGCCATAGAGCCCAAGGTGATGCCAACAGAGGTCCGATCTCAGATTGAAGGAGCTTTCAGGCGCAACGCACAGATCGACGCACGCCAGATCTCGATCGAGGTTGCAGACCGTCAGGTCATTCTTCGCGGGACTGTCCGCTCCTGGGCCGAACTACACGAGGCTGAGACTGCGGCTTGGGCCGCACCTGGCGTTTCGGAAGTCGATAACAGACTGACGGTCAGGTACGCAGGAGAGTGAGAGAGAGCCAACGTCGGAGAATGGGAACATGAGTGGCGAACCAAAGACGGACCGGACGGAGGGCCGCCAGGTGCCTCGAGAAATGCTGTCTCGGCTGCAGGACGAAACCCGTCGGAGGATAAAGGACCTTCGACTGGATCAGAAGCAAGAGTCCGACGCGTGGCCGGCCCACGAGCTAGACTCTGCGACCACGATCGGCGAGATCGAAACTCATGCAGGACTGATCGCGCGGGCGGAAGAAAAACTCAGGTATATAGATGAAGCGATGGTGCGGCTTGACGAAGGCAAGTACGGCCGATGTCTAAAGTGCGCCGACGCAATTTCGATCGAGCGTCTGATGGCCATTCCCTTCGCTTCGTACTGCGTTAACTGCCAGAAAAAGCTCAATCGGGCGCTGGGCGGATGGGGCCATGAGCCGTACGATCTCCAATGGACCGTACCCGAGGAGATCGAGCATCCGACGGAACGCGAATCTCGCAGCGCTGGTCCCGAAGAACATTTGACCATTCGTGAAAGCGAACCACTCGGATCAGGTCAGGCCAAAAACAAACTTGTGAAGCACGGCTTGCCGAAGAAACGGGATGCCCGGCTCAAGAATCGTACGGCCGAACCAAGGGTCCGAAGCTGATACGGGGATTTTCGATGAAAGTCGAGAATCTGATGACTCGCGAGATAGAAGTATGTAAGGCCGACGAAACGCCAATCGTGCCGCTCAGCTCATGTGGGACCGCGACTGCGGTTTCATCCCGGTGATCGAAAGTAACGCGGAGATGACGCCCTGGTTGGCGTCGTTACCGACCGCGACATCGCGATGGCCACATATATCCAAGGCAAACCGCCACTCGCGATCTCCTTATCTCGCGTAATTTCCCGCAGGCCCGTATGCTGTCACGTCCAGGACGACGTAGCTGAGGCAGAGGCCCTGATGAGAACCAATCAGGTACGCCGGTTGCCGGTTGCCGGTAGTCGACCTGAGCGGACATCTGGTTGGAATCGTAGCGCTCAATGACATCGCTCGGGAGGTCCAGCGCGAGAAAGGAGCTGGCCGCAAGAGCGAGGGTTAGCGCGGAGAGGCTGGTGGCAACCCTCGCCGCAATCTGTGAACCTCGCTTTATTTGTGAGAGCAGCCGAATTGTAGACTTGGAGTACGTAGAGTGAACGAGCGCGAGGGATCGCTCGGAACCGCTTGAAAGAGTATCGCCTCAGAGCCCAAATGCTACGAGCGCCAAGCAGCCCACGAAAAACCAGGTGGCAAAAAGATATCTGCGGTCCCACTTCGGACTGACGTATGCCCGTGAAAAGGTGAGATCCGCTTTTGCTGGGTCCATTGAATCGACGGGCGAACCGACGAGTCGCCGACGGCTTTTCATTGGCCTCGAGTGCGACGCAGCTTTCAGATTGACACGAGAGGACCGTACTTTCTCCGTCTCTCGTTTGCTTCCCGCGAGGCGAAGATCGCGATAGTCGGTTAGTGAAATTACGCGACCAACCACTGTGGAGGGACTCCCATCTGCCTGACAACCCGCATCACGCGTCCGGGCTGGCCAAGATCGCACCACTCGACATCGCGCATCGGCATGACCATCAGATTCGTGGCACATCGCTGCAATACAAGCTCGCTGAAGCTCGACGTAGGAAAATCGTGGTAGAGGCGCGTCAGCGCCTCGGCTTCGAAGACTGTTCCAAGCACACCACGAACATCGCTGAAAGACTTGTACAATCGAGGCATCTCGAGGATGAACATCTGCAGGAGCGCGGACGCGCGGGCCACCAGCACAAAGGTGTTCCACAGTGCGCCGCTCCGCCACAACTTGTGCGCGAGCTTGGCGTTTGGCTTTTCGACGAAGCACCGCACGGAGAAGAAACGATGCTCGGTTGCCATCAGGGAGATCTCCGGCTCGATCCACCCGTACGCCTGCTCCGGACCGGTGGCTTCCGATCCTAGAAGAACTACCGCGTCATCTGAATCACCAGCGGCGTCGAAGGCGGAATCTACATACTTGAGGAATAGGTCTTCATTGCCGAAGTAATGATCGGAAGGGAAGAGTCCAACGATCGCAGAAGGTTCCAGTTGGTAGACGCGCATCAGAGCGTGCAGAATTGCCGGGGCAGTTCCCCGGTTGCGCGGTTCCTCGACCAATATCTGCGGCGCCTTTTGAAACATCGGGATGTAGAATCGCCGGTGCTCGCGATTAAGGGAAACGACGGTCCGGGCGGGTGGAACGACTCGGGAAACCCGCTCGAGGGTTTCCCGGAGAAGCGGCTTGGAGCTAAGTATCGGACAGAACTGCTTCGGCAGCTCGTAACCGACGAGTCCTTTCGTAAAAGACTTGAGTCTCGATCCATCACCGCCCGCGAGAACAAGTCCCCACCGGTTGGAACATGAACTGATCATCAACCCTTGCCTCAAGCTGGCAGTTAGCGCCCGAAGCTAACGGGCGGGTTTTCCTTACTCGCAGTCGGAAACTTCGTCGGGAAAAACGAATGTAGTGGAGCCGTCTGCAAACTGGACAAGCAACATCTGCCGGCCCAGACTGACCAACTCACGCAGGATGAGCGGGAACTCCCGGAAGTGGATGTTACCGTGGCGATCCCGAATTGGCCGCAGTAGTCGACACCTGTGGGCCGCACCCTTGTATTGTTCTTGCAATTCCAGATCGTCTCTCTCAGCTGGGTCTATTTCTGCTTTGCGGCGGCCATCCATAGCCGCTTGAGATCGGTAGGAAGTTGACTCACAACATGTCCCGCCACTCCCGTACTCCCGGTCAAACTCCCCAAGGCATCCTGGAGCGCGCCAAATACCGCGACGACGGCTTGCTCGGCTTCAACCTCGGTGTCGAGAGCAGCCATTCGCGCCACCTCGCCGAGGAACTGGGGCTCATGAACGCGCCGGACCTGCCGATCCGGCCGATCAAACGACATCCACAGCATTTTCAGCGATGCCGGAAGTTGCGCGGCAACCTTGGCCGCCTCATTGGGCGTGAGTCGATCGCGCAACTCCTGGAACACAGCAAAGATCAGGGTTTCGGCCCGCCGCTCTTCGCAGTCGGCGAGCTCGGCAACTTCGCGAACAAAAGATTTCTCGTTCATGATGATCTCCGATGATTTACTTGCTAATGAGCATCACCCGTGCCACAGCGAACGAACAGCAATGCGGATAAAATCTGCGTCCGAAGTTTCGAATCACGAGAATACTGTGTCCTAAAGGACCAGCGAGGCTAGCGCTGACGCCTAAAGGAAACACACCCGACTAGGCGAGTTCAGATTCGGGCGTTTGCTATAGACCGTATTTCGCGATCTTGGCGTAGAGTTTCTTGCGCGAGATCTTCAGCAGCTTGGCAGCGTGCACCTTATTGCCTTCAGTCGCCTCGAGCGCGCCGCGGATCAGGTTCCGCTCGGCATCGGCGAAAGTACCAACCGGATTTCTCGCTCCGGTGAGCGCGTGTTCGGGGGCGCGCGAGCCGGAGATCGAAGCCGGCAGGTCTTGCAACCGGATCACCTGCGAGCGGCTGAACGTAAACGCAGTCTCGATCGCGTTGGCAAGTTCGCGCACGTTGCCCGGCCACGAATATCGTCGCATGGCCTCGATAGCTTCGTCCTCGACTCCTGTGACCGGAACTGCACGCATCCGCCTCGCGTTGAAGAGCTCGATGAAGTGCTCGACCAACAACGGAACATCGTCAAGGCGCTCTCTCAGTGGCGGTATCCGAATGACGCCCGCCTGAAGACGGTAGTAGAGGTCGTCTCGAAGCCGCCCTGCCTTAACCGCCTCCTGTGGATCCCGGTTGGTCGAGGCGATGAGGCGAACATCCACTGCAACCTCTCTGGTCGAGCCTACAGGACGCACCGTGCGCTCCTGGATAGCGCGCAGCAGCTTGCTCTGCGTATCGGCACTCATCTCCGTGACTTCGTCCAGAAACAGAGTTCCCCGGTCGGCCGCGCGGAACAGCCCCAAGTGTTCGGCGTTCGCCCCGCTGAATGCGCCGCGCTTGTATCCGAAGAGTTCGCTTTCGATCAGGTCCTTGGGTATAGCCGCGCAGTTGAGCGCGACAAATTCCGCCGCCGGCTGCGGGCCGCATTCATGAATGGCGTGCGCTACCAGCTCCTTCCCCGTACCGCTTTCGCCGACGACTAGAATCGTGCCGCGCGTGACGCCTGCCGCTTCCACCCGGTCGTACAGCTGCCGCATCGCTGCACTGGCCCCGACCAGCCCGTGGAAGCGGCTACGAGAATGATTTGGAAGCACTCCCGCCTCGCGTTCCAGCGCAAGGATTCGCGCTCCGGAGACGGCGGTCTTCGACCGGAAATAGGTATCCGCGAGCACGATCATTCGTACGTGGCTCAGCTTGTCGAACGACAGGTACGTCCGCGGCATTAGCGGCGGAAACGACGGAAACGCGGTGGCCGCGCTCTCCTCGAAAAGGTGCATCGAGACGATCAACTCCGAGAATGGCACGCCGCGTTCGGCTAGCTGTTCCCCGATTCGAGTGATGTCGGCGGCGAAGTGGTCCATGTCTTTGTCAAGTAGATCCTTCAACGAGGCATCGAGTTCGCTGCCGAAGATCTGCATGAATTCCGTCTTCGTGAGCGAGCGGCTGTCGGCAAAGTGAAGTACGTAAAGCTGGTACCAGTGTGCCAGCACGCTGTTGCGATGTTTCTGAATGGACTCCAGGACCGGACGGAGGTCGTCGAGTTCCGTGTCCCAGAGCAAGTGAAAATAGCGTGGCCCCCCGCCAGGCAGAGAAGCAGGAGGCGGTGAGCTGGTGTACGTTTTCATTCGTTGGGAAGTGGGTCGAAACGCGTCAACCGGCCAAAAAAACTCCGTTCAGCGGGGACAAAGCCTTTTAACATATGTCTCCCAAAAAACCAAAATCGCACGAATTTGAGCGGCGTTTTGCCGGAGCAATCGTGCTGGCATGCTTTAAGCTTAAGCGACTAGGTAGCCAGCACGTCATCAATTGAAGTGAACACTGAACCGGAACAAACACGCCAGTCGCCTACGTTGCTGCTCCTCTCTGATGACGAAGCGTTGACGGGCCTCGTACGCAGAATAGTCAAGCGACCTTGGAAGCTGGTTCGGCAGGGCGCCGCCGGGTATGTGAGTCACAAGGTATTTACCCAGCCAAATGTGCGACTCGTGATACTCGACGATCAGACGGTCGAAGAAAATGATCGCGGCTGGTTGCTCGCGCAGATTCGCAGACACTTCTCAGGCGGTTCTTTGCTCTACATCGCAGGCAGCCAAAGCGATGGCAACGAGAAGCGCGCGCGCACAAATGGCGCCCAGTACTACGTTTCGAAGCCACTCTCGCTCGAGCGATTTGGGTACGTACTGCGATCATTTCTGCAGGCGCAGCGAGTCGATGGACGATCCATGCAATCGGCGGCCGAGAACCCCGGGATGAACGCGGACCAGTCGAGCGCCGAGAGTCCTGCTCGTATGGACGCGGGAATCCGTAGTCTCTCGGAAGAACTCAATCGCGAAGGCTCTCAGCTACGATCTAGGCTGCTCGATGCGGCGCTCGCCGGACTGCGCCTTGACCGTAACCCAGAGTCGCCCGAGCTCCGGCGTGATGCTGCCCAGCAATGGGCGGCAATCGAGCCAATCCTATCTCACCATATCGACGCCGAAGACAATGAGTTACTGCCGTGGCTGGAGCAGCGGGGCAGTCTCTCACCAGAGGCGGGTCGAAAGGTGCGCGCATACCACGACCGACTGCGTACGCTCATCGACGCGATGCCAAAGGCTGGCGCGGACCGTCTCAACGAGGCACAGGCGCGTGAGGTAGGACGAGCGTTAAGCGGCCTCGCGGTCAACCTGGACGATGCGATCGATGATGAAGAGCGCCGGCTCTTCCCGACGATTCGGAGGGCGCTTCTCAAAATCGACCATCGCGGCTGAATTCGACAGGCAATCGCGACTGATGCAGAACGAAAGCTTCACCGCCGACGCTTGCAACGGGGGCACGGCTGTTGGCGACGTGAAGATGGATGGCCAGGACCAGAGCCAGCGTCAAAGTGGGCAAGAGTCCCGCGTTCGGAGTTTCTAGTAGGCACAGGGGTTTTAGGTTTTGACTAAGCACACTGAGGGCTCATGGTTTCTTCGCCAATCACTGCCGCCTCGGCCCACGTTTCGTTTTCGCGCGCGACCGACGCTATCTTGATGGTCCGGCTCGCGGGCGAATGGCGCCTTCATCTCACCGGCGTATCCGATGTGCCGTTCGAGAAAGTACTCGACACTGCGCCACGCCTGGCGCGAATCACCTTCGACACCAGCGCCCTGCGCGAGTGGGGAAGCGGGCTCGTCGCCTACATAGAAGTACTGATTGAAGCTTGCGATGTGCGCTCGATCGCCGTCGATCGCGCGGGCTTACCTGAGGGCGTGCGACGTCTGCTCGATTTGGCGCGAGCGGTGCCCGAAACCGAAGGCGCGCGCCGCGAAGTTCGACACGCGGGGATTCTCGAGCGCGTCGGTACGGTCAGTATCGGTTACGGCCAATCGGTCGCAGGCTCTCTGGATTTCATCGGAGAAGTGATCCTTGCGTTCGGCCTCATGATGCGCGGGCAGGCTCGCTTTCGCAGGTCGGACTTGATGCTCGCGATTCAGCAGTGCGGCGCGGACGCGCTCGGAATCGTAGCGCTAATAAGCTACCTGGTCGGAATCATCCTGGCCTTCATGGGCGCAATCCAACTCCGTCAGTTCGGCGCGCAAATCTACGTCGCCGACCTGGTCGGAATCGGCGTCACGCGCGAGATGGGTGCGATGATGACTGCGATCATCATGGCTGGCCGCACAGGCGCTGCGTTCGCGGCGGCGCTCGGCACGATGAAGGTTACCGAGGAAATCGACGCGCTCTCAACGATGGGAATTTCGCCGCTCGAGTTCCTCGTGCTGCCCCGCATGATCGCGCTGATCTTGATGATGCCGCTCCTGTGCCTCTACTCGGATCTCGTCGCCATCTTTGGCGGCGCGACGATCGGATCGCTGATGCTCGGTATTTCGCTGACTGTCTATATGAACGAGACCGCGCGCTCGATAACCGCAGGTTACATAGTTGGCGGACTCGTCAAGGCTACCGTTTACGGCGCGCTGGTGGCGCTCGCCGGATGCATGCGCGGATTTCAATGCGGCAGCAGTTCGTCGGCGGTCGGCGAGGCGACCACCGCGGCGGTCGCGACCGGAATCGTGATGATTGTCGTTGCATGCGGCATCTTCGCGTTCGTCTACCACGCGCTTGGCGTATGAGCCCGAACCGCTAATGGCGAAATCGAACCAAGCAGGCGCGACGCCGGCGCGCACCGACACCTCCAAGGCGCGAATCGAAGTGCGCGATCTCACGATGGCGTTCGGCGACTTCGCGGTGATGCGCGACCTGAACTTCATCGTGCGCCGCGGAGATATCTTCATTGTGATGGGCGGCAGCGGATGTGGCAAGTCCACGCTCCTGCGTCACATGATCGGGCTGCTCGAGCCTGCACGCGGCGAAATTCTGTACGAAGGCGTGAGCTTCACCCGCGCATCAGCGGAGGAACGGCAGCGGATGCTGCGGCGCTTCGGCGTAACCTATCAGTCCGGCGCGCTGTGGAGTTCGATGACGCTCGCCGAGAACGTCGGATTGCCGCTCGGCGAGTTCACCGATCTGAGCCACGGTGAGATTCGCGAAATAGCGCGGCTCAAACTCGCGTTGGTCGGACTCAAGGGTTTCGAAGACTATTATCCAAGCCAGATCAGCGGTGGCATGCAAAAGCGCGCCGCGCTGGCGCGTGCAATGGCGCTGGATCCGGACGTGCTCTTCTTCGACGAGCCGTCGGCGGGACTCGATCCTATAAGCACCCGACTCCTCAATGAACTGATCATCGAGCTCCGGGACAGTCTGGGCGCGACGATTATGGTCGTCACACACGACCTCGCGAGCATCTTCATGATCGCAAACAACTCCGTGTTCCTCGACGGGATATCGCGCCGGATGATCGCGCAAGGCGATCCGCGCGACCTGCGCGACCATTGCGATATTCCGGCGGTGCAAAAATTTCTCCGTCCTAATGTCGAAAAGCGCGCGGAGGCTCGGACCAGTGGGTAGGCGAGTAAGTCCGGCGCTAATCGGCGCGTTCATGGTCGGCGCCATCGCGATCGTCGTCATTATGATCGTCGCGCTTGGCTCGGGGCGCCTGTTCCGCAGGACGCGCGAATATGTGATGTACTTTTCGGGCAGCGTGAACGGCCTGCTGGTGGGCGCGGCGGTGAAGATGGAAGGGGTGCCTGTCGGTGCCGTTAAGGAAATTCGGCTCGGCTTCAATCCGCGGGGCGAGCCGGTCGAGGAAATTCCAGCAAAGGTCAAAATCACGGTGATCGTCGAACTCGACGAAAAGATGCTGCGCGCGCGCGGCGTCCGCAACACCGATTTGGCCGACCCACAGCATATCGAGCGCGCTGTGAAGCACGGATTGCGTGGCGTGCTCGCGATGGAAAGTCTCCTCACAGGGATTCTGTACGTAGACCTAGAGATGCTGCCCGATACCCCCGCCAACTTCGTGCAGCCGCAGAACGATGAGTATGTTGAAATTCCAACGATACCGACCGCGCTAGAGCAGGCCCAAGTTAGAGTCACGCAGATTCTCGAGCATCTGCAGCGAGCCGATTTCGACAAGGCGGTGTCCGACCTGAGCGCGACACTGGAGGCGCTGAAAAAGTTTACGACCTCGCAGCAGTTACAGGATGCCGTGGCCAATCTCGCAAAGGCTTCGGCGGAGCTGGCCGCAACCGCGTCGAGCGTTCGCCGTCTCACCGACAACATGAACGCGCAAACCGGCCCGTTGGCCAAGAGCTTGCGCGAGACAGCTGACAAGGCAAATGTGACTTTGGCGCAGGCGCAGGCTGCCCTCGCCAATCTGGGAGCGACCTTTGATCCGCAGGCGCCGCTCGCCTATCAGCTCAACCAAACTCTAATCGAGGTGTCCAAGTCGGCGCGCTCGATGCGCGAGCTGACTGACTATCTCGAACGCAACCCAAGCTCGATCGTGCTCGGTAAGTAACCGAGGAGCGAGCAACCATGAGTCCAACGCCGCGTGCGCGATTGTGCAGGGCTTACTCTGCGCCGCGCTCCTGTTGATGGTATCCGGTTGTTCGACGTTGCTCGCACCCAACCCGACGACAGAAAATACCCATTGTCCCTGCTGAAAACTCAAGCCGTTAAGAAAACCCGGCCGTTTTTCGACGCGTCGACGGTGGCGAGTTCGCGCACCGGAGCAGCGGAGGTTTTGGGTCGTGATCTTTGGCGTGGCCATCAGTCTGCCGACATTCATGCTGGTATCGCCGCTCGCCTCACTGCTGATGGTCCGTCCGATTACTCCCGCCGACTGGGGGATCCCAATATTGGGAGCAGCGATCGCTATCGGATGGCGCGTCTTTGGCAGCCGCGGTGTCAGCCCTTAGGTGTATACCCAGCACGAGACTCGCCCACGAGGCGACTCTTTTTGACCGAATGCGGCGTTAGGTAACACCGAAATCCAAGCTGTGCATCCGATCGCGCCACCCATTCGACACGCTTGACAACTCTGGGGCTCGATTTGCGAGTCGATTGCTGGTCCGCGAATTGCTTTACCTTTCTGGGTAAGACAATTTCACGAGCAGAAGAGAGTATCTCGATGGAATCCAAGACAGGGGACACCGATGATTCAACTTTTTAAGAAGGTCCTATGTCCGATCGATTTTTCGGAGCACTCTTTGGCGGCTCTGGATGTCGCACTGAAAATCGCGCAGCAGAATGATGCCGCTCTCTGCCTGGTGAATGTGGTGATTTTGCCACCGGTAGCGGCCCCAGTTCAGGCGGTGCCAACGGAGCCTTACCCCGACCTCGAGAAAGAAAGCCATGAACAACTGGTTAAGCTAGCGCGCAAACGGATTCCCGCTACGGTGCGCTACGAAACGCTTGTGATAAACGGCTGGCCTGGCGAGGCGGTGCTCAAAGCCGCGCGCGATCTGGATGCTGACCTCATCGTGATGGGCACGCACGGTCGCACGGGATTGAGTCACCTGGTACTCGGAAGCGTTGCCGAGCAGGTCGTGCGAGAGTCACAGATACCGGTCCTCACGGCGCATTCTAGGCGCGCGTTCGAGAGGCAGCTCATACGGCGTGGCAACGCTTGTTACCGGGCTTCGAATGGATCAGCTGGGGAAGCTTTTTCCTTGGATTGGTGGAGAGCTACGCACAGGGCTGGTACTTCAAGCTGATCTGGGTGCCACTCTACAATGTGATATCGGCGAGATAACAAGCGGCCTGCTCCCCAAAAGGCCGGCTGTCAGCGTCTGCGGACGCCCATTCCCCCAATCAAGAGGATAAAGCGGAGTGAGCCGAATCGGTCCGGTTTGTGTCATAGAGGTGAACGCGAAGAGTGTAGCGGCCAGCCACGCCCTCGACGGAACAACCTATCTGTTCTTCTTCGATCACTGCTTCAACCCCTTCAGCCGGCACCCTGAACGGTACTCCGACCGGATCCGACCCAGCGCTTCGCCGAATTGGCACAATGATGTTGGGTGCGCGGCTGATCATGTGCCCGAGGGTCTCACTCCAAGCATCCTCACTTAAGATGAGAATGCGGTCGTTCCGTTGGATGAAGGCCGCACTCTGTAGTTCTGATGAAGCCGACCGCTGGAAAATTCCTGATGATCCCACTAGCGCTTGGTCTCGTAATCGCCGCCTCGTATTGGTGGAACGCACTTCGGCCGCAGGGAATTCCGCCAGGATTTGTGTCTGGTAATGGCAGGCTTGAGGCCACCGAAGTTGACATAGCAACCAAGTACCCCGGGAGAATCGAAGAGGTGCTGGTTAAGGAGGGTGACACGGTTGACGCCGGGGAAATCGTGG
The DNA here is from genome assembly GCA_049590495.1 of Binatus sp. (SeqCode). GTDB lineage: Bacteria > Desulfobacterota > Binatia > Binatales > Binataceae > Binatus. The sequence continues at coordinate 9,322 of JBAWCX010000635.1, read as the reverse complement.
CACGCATGGATACAGACGAACTTCTCCACCAGCTTCACGAAGCCGCAGCCCAGGCACAGCAGGCGCGCGATTCGAAGGCAACTGATGAGGCAGTGGCCAAGTTCGCCCAGAGCGAATACCAATTTGCCGCTAGAGACTACGAGAGGTCTGCCCAGCTCAGCGAAGCGAACGTTATAAGTAGTCAGAAGCTCGACACGGATCGCACCACGATGGAGAAGGACCAAGCCGCGCTGCTCGCCACTCGCTCGAAGATAGTCTCGGACTCGTCGGCGATCCTAGCGGCAGTGCATAATATGGAGCGCATTCAGACGCAAATCGACGACAGTGAGTTGAAGGCCCCCGTGCACGGTCGGGTTCAATATCGTCTCGTCGAACCGGGCGAGGTTCTTCCAGTGGGGGGCAAGGTGGTTACGATCATCAATCTCACCGACGTCTACATGACGGTGTTCTTGCCGGAACTCGACGCGGGCAAAGTGGCGATCGGTGCCGATGCCCGTATCGTGCTCGACGCCACGCAGCAATGGCCCATGGCGGCAAAGGTCTCCTACGTTGCCGCCAAGGCGCAGTTCACTCCAAAGTCGGTCGAGACGACCATAGAACGGCAGAAGCTGGTGTTCCGCACCAAGGTTCAAATCGACCCGCAGTTACTCAGGCGCATCGAACCCTGGGTCAAGGTCGGAGTCCCGGGTATCGCGTTCATACGACTCGATCCCGATGCAGGTTGGCCGTCCCAACTCGAAGTGCGCCTCCCGCCCGACCTGCAGAAGCTGATGCCGAAGCAATGACCGGTACGGCCGCACCGCTCGTCCGCCTTCGGTCAGTTACACATCTTTACGGCCGCACTGTCGCGATTGACTCTTTGGATCTTGAGTTGTGGGCCGGCCGCCTGGTGGGCTTCATAGGTCCCGACGGTGTCGGTAAGTCGACGCTGCTCGCCCTGATTTCGGGGGTGCGGAAGATCCAAGCCGGCGGCGTCGAGGTCTTTGGCGGCGACATGACGGTTGCTCGGATTCGTGCCCGGCTTTGCGCGCGAATCGCGTACATGCCTCAAGGGTTGGGAAAAAATCTCTACCCGACCTTGTCAGTCTACGAGAATGTCGATTTCTTCGGTCGCTTGTTCGGGCAGTCGTCCGAAGAGCGAGCAAAGCGAATTGAAGAATTGCTGGCGAGCACCGCGCTCACTCAGTTTCGTGACCGCCCAGCTGGCAAACTGTCCGGAGGGATGAGGCAGAAACTCAGCCTTTGTTGCGCTCTGATGCCTGAGCCGGAGCTGCTCATCCTCGACGAACCTACCACGGGAGTAGATCCACTCTCACGCCGTCAGTTCTGGGAACTGATCGAGCGGATGCGGAAACGGCGTCCGGGTCTAAGCGTACTAGTAGCCACCGCCTACATGGAGGAAGCGGAGCGCTTCGACTGGCTGGTTGCAATAGAGGCTGGAAAGGTCCTGTCCATCGGGACTCCGGGCGAGATGCGGTCACGGGGCAACGCGGAGAGTCTGGAGGAAGCATTTATTGCGCTGCTTCCCCCCGAGCGGCGAGCGGGAAGGCGCGCCCTGGCAATCCCGCCGCGCGGGCCAAACGACCACGAAGTCGCGATCGAGGCACGCGGGCTGACCCGCCGCTTCGGCGATTTTACGGCGGTGGATCACGTCAGCTTTCACATCGAGCGCGGCGAGATTTTCGGGTTCATCGGGTCCAATGGCTGCGGCAAGACTACGACGATGAAGATGCTGACGGGGCTCCTTCCTTTGACTGAAGGGGAGGCGCTCTTGTTCGGCAGAGTCTTGGACGCACGAGACCTCGAGACGCGCCGTCGGGTTGGCTTCATGTCGCAATCCTTCTCGCTCTACAGCGAGCTAACGGTGCGGCAGAACCTCGATTTGCACGCGCACCTCTTTCATCTACCACTGGAGACGATCGCTACTCGAGTGCGTGAAGTGGCGTCACGATTCGGATTGGCTCAGTTCCTCGATCATCTGCCGCCAGCATTGCCGCTCGGAATTCGTCAGCGGCTCTCGCTGGCCGTCGCCGTGATTCATGATCCCGAGATGCTGATTCTCGACGAGCCCACATCCGGCGTAGATCCGATCGCTCGCGACGGATTCTGGCAATTGCTGATCGGTTTGTCGCGTGATCAAGGTGTCACGATTTTCCTGTCCACTCATTTCATGAATGAGGCCGAACGGTGCGACCGCGTCGCGTTGATGCACGAAGGTAAGGTACTGGCTCAAGGAAGTCCTGCAGAGCTGATGCGTTCTCGGGGCTTCGATAGGTTGGAGCAAGCCTTCATCTCTTACATGGAGGATGCCTCCGTTCCGGCGACAGCGTTGTACGCCGAGGAAACATCGCTTGGGCGTAGAAACGCGATACGGACACCGCTTCAGCAGCAGCTGTTCAGCACTCATCGGCTGTGGGCTTATGCGCGGCGAGAATCGGTCGAACTCCTGCGAGACCCAATTCTTCTCATCTTCGCGCTGCTGGCTCCGGTGTTGCTCATGCTCGCGATCGGCTACGGCATCTCCCTTGACGTCGAACACGTCAGCTACGCTGTGTTGGACCAGGACGATTCCCCCGAAAGCAGAACCTATCTGGAGAACTTCAGCGGCTCACGCTATTTCGATGAACATCCTCCGATTCGCGGCCCGGCTGATATGGAGCGGCAGCTTCGTCACGCCGATGTCAGAATCGCAATCGAGATACCCCCCAACTTTGGACGCGATCTAAAGTCAGGACGAACGCCCGAAGTAGGGGTATGGCTCGATGGCTCCATGCCATTCCAAGCCGATACTGCACAAGGATACGTCGAGAGCGTTGACGAGATTTATATCAACGATCTGGCCCAACACGAGCTAGGAAGCAGTCAACGACCAGTTGCGGCCGAGACAGAGACTCGCTTTCGTTTCAACCAAGACTTTAAGAGTGCGGTCGCCATGATTCCCGGGGACATCATGCTTTTACTCATATTGATTCCCGCGATGCTGACCACATTGGGGGTCGTCAGAGAGAAGGAACTCGGCTCGATCGCAAACCTTTACGCAACTCCGGTTACCCGGCTTGAGTTCTTGCTCGGCAAGCAACTTCCTTACGTCACCGTCGCGCTGGTCGAGTTCGCAAGCCTGGTCGCGTTGGCAGGTTGGTTGTTCGACGTGCCTTTGAAGGGGAGTGCTACAGGATTGGTGGTCGGTGCGTCACTTTACGTGATTGCCAGCACCGGTCTTGGGTTGCTGATCTCGATTTTCGTTCGCACTCAAATAGCCGCGATCTTTGCGGCAGCCATCATCACCACGATACCGGCGATGCAGTTCTCCGGGTGGCTCACACCGGTTTCGTCATTGATCGGAACCGCCCGCTGGGTCGGCTTGGCCTTTCCTAGTAGCTATTTCCAGCACATCAGTCTTGGAACCTTCTCGAAGGGGTTGGAGTTTCGAAGCCTGGTCCCCGACTTCGCTGGGTTGGCCGGGTTTATAGCAATCTTCCTGCTTGCAAGCCTGATGCTGCTAGACAAACAAGAGGTCTGAAGTGCGTCGCGCCCTCGATAATATCTATCGGCTCGGAATCAAGGAGCTGTTCAGTCTGAGCCGTGACGCGGTCCTGATGTTCCTTGTTGTGTATGCCTTTACCTACGGAGTTTATGGACCTGCTAAAGGCGTTACGATGGATATTCAGAATGCATCTGTTGCCATCGTCGATGAGGACCATTCCATGGTTTCGGCAAGAGTCCGCGATGGGCTCCTACCGCCCTTCTTCCTTCTGGCTCGCGAAATTCCGGCGGACCAGATCGACGAGGCGATGGACGCAGGCCGATACACATTCGTTGTTGACATTCCACCGAACTTCCAGCGCGATGTCGAGCGTGGGCGCCGGCCAGCGATTCAGGTTAACGTCGACGCCACCGCTATGGCACAGGCGGCCCGCGGGGCAGCTTATATCGAAGCAATTCTCGCGCAAGAGCTCGCCGACGCGCTTGGGCATAGTCCGGCAACCGAAAGCGCGCCCGTAAATTTCGTTATAAGAGCGAAGTTCAATCCGAACCTCACGTATTCGTGGTTCGCTGCGGTCATCCAAATGGTTAATCACGTCACGCTGATCGCGATGCTGCTGTGCGGTGCGGCAGTTATTCGCGAGCGGGAGCACGGAACTATCGAGCATCTTCTCGTGATGCCACTGAGGCCGATCGAGATAATGTTAGCGAAGATATGGGCCAACGGCCTCGTGATCGTCGTCGTGGCGATGCTATCGCTGCTGCTGGTTGTGCGGTGGTGGCTCGAGGTACCAATCGCCGGATCAATCATGCTGTTCGCGGCCGGTACTATCGTCTATGTCTTCTCCGTTTCCGCACTGGGTATTTTTCTAGCCACGCTCGTGCGTTCGATGCCTCAATTCGGCCTGCTGCTTTTCCCGGTCTTCATAATCATGAACCTCTTGTCTGGTGGTACCACGCCGATGGACAGCATGCCCGAGGCTTTGCAGCGGATAATGCTTCTTTCGCCTTCAACCCATTTTGTGAGCTTCTCGCAGGCGGTTCTTTATCGCGGTGCTGGTCTCGATATCGTCTGGCACCATTTCGCCGAGATGACATTCTTGGGGCTGGTATTCTTTGGGATCGCGCTCTCGCGGTTTCGTAGAATGGTTGCTCGGATGCAGACAACTTAGTGGCGCCGCAGCTGCGCCGTCTGCACAGTTCCTCGCTGCACCGCTATAGTGAGCACAGATGAGACTCGGTGACTTTTCGTTCGGCCGCGTTCGGATCGCGACGGAGGCAGCCGGCATGTTGAACCTCGAACTCGATGGGGCTCCGATAGCCTAAGGCCGAATGGAGCCGGGTTGTGTTGTATACGCCAGGCGACCGATGAACGACTCGAACCGATTGGGCCAGATGATCCTCAAGCGCTGGCAGACTCATCACCCGAAGATGCTCGCCCAACTCATCGCCGCCCTCCAAAGATTGGTGGCATGCGGCCAGTTGCGTTTTGATTGTGTTTTTGCTGTAATCTAGTTGCGTCAGGCGTGCAGGATTTACAGGCGGAGTTCAGAGAAGATGACAACGCTCCGACAGTCGCCGATCATACGAGAAACCATAGATGAAAGTGGGCACTATGATGCAGCGAGGCTGGCCAAACTGCTCGGATGGTCCTTGGCCGATCTCGGCCGATACTTGGAACGTGACGCGTCCACGATCTCTCGCTCCGGCTCGGCTCACGTCCATCAGGATCGGCTCGCGACACTGGCCGCTCTCATCCAGGAAGTTTTCGTTCTAATGAACGAGGACCTCCCTGCGACCATCGCGTGGTTTCGGACTCCGGCTCGCGTTCTCGACTGGACTTCGCCTCGTGATCTCATCCTTCGCGGCGACTTCCCCAAAGTTCGCAATCTCGTCAGCGAAGTGCACAGCGGTCTGTCCCTGTAGTCGCTTGGTCGTTCAGGGAAGTCTTCAACCCCGTGCTGACCGGCGCCGCACTGGACCAGGCGATACAGCAGCTCCCTTCTCGGCCCCAGCGAAATACTTTCTTCCGTGCAATGCTTCTCCGCTACGCCTCCGACCCTCTCGGCAAACGGCGGCCGATCAACGCACAGCGATTTAACATAGCCGGTGGAGCAAGGCTACTTTACCTGGCGGAAGATCACCTTACCTGCCTGCAGGAGATTCAGGCCTTCAGTTGGCCCGCCACTTCGACAGCGATCGTGCCCGTTCAGTTTGACCTGAAGGCCGTTGTCGATCTTCGCGATCCCAATGTCCAGAGCCTTATCCAAAGCAATCCCTCGGAACTCGCCTTCAATTTTCGTTCGTTGATACCGGGTCCAGCTCCGACGCAGACCTTGGGCGAACGCTGCGCTTCGTTAGGGCGAATCGACGGTCTGCTTTTCGAATCGCCGGCAGTGCCCTGGAAAGCAGATTTGGCGGTAATCGAGGCGGCCCTGCCGGTGCTCGGATCCTCGCTTGTAGTCGACGATCTGCAAAACAATCTTCACGACAGATTGCCGTGAATTTCCGGCCACCTCAAATTTGTGGACCTACTCGGAGTCGCCTACGTCGAGTGTCAGTCAATATTGATGGAGCGATCGGACGGCTCACTTAGGCCGCCGACTCTTTCCGCGAGGGAAGGGCTATCTCTGCTCGCAGCTTCCTGACGAATCCAATCTAGGCCTTGGACTATTCTCGCTATTTCCGGCACGCGACAAACCGTGCTTGCGCGATCTTGCCAGCGCGTGCCATCTCGCGAAGAAAACGAAATCCATCGACGAGCGTTTCCAGTAGCTCGGTGCGGAACGCGAGGGTCCGCAATACATCATAGGTGAGCTGCATCTCGATCATGTTGAGGTACAACTCGAAATGCGAAGTAAACCGCCCCGTGTCTTCGGCGACGCGCACTTCGCAGCCGCTTCCTGATAGCAGACTGACGTAGCCCGCAATATCCTCGATGTTGGCGAACGTCATCATGCCTAGAAAGCGCTGCGCCTCGGAATCAGTCAGTCCCGCGGGCCCTTCAACCCAGTCGGTGAAAGCGATGACGCCACCCGGACGAACGATGCGCGCCGCTTCCGCAATCAATTTCGGTTTATCCGGGACGTAGCACCAAGCATCTTCACTCCATACGAAATCCGCGCTGGCCGATGGCAGGCTGCTTTGACACGCATCGGCGTGGATGAATCGGATTCGGTCGTCGAGACCCTCTTCGTGGGTCAGCCTCCGACCCCGCTCGACCACGGCCTCGGTCGCATCGACGCCGACCATCGACGCGACGTTGCGAGATCGCACGAGGAACCGCATTCCGGCGCCGTTGCAGCAACAGAGATCGACGCCGCTAAGCCCGCCGCCGACTCCCGCGCGATCGGCCAGGTCGATCGACGCGTTCATTCCCCCGATATGAAGTTGCTGTCCAAATAGAAGTTGCATGAAGTCGCCTTGCGTACCGCTGTACACGGAGACGACCTCCGCCAACCCAACACCGACTATGGACTTCACGGCTTCCTCCTAGATCGGCTTCGCGACCCATTCAGCTACGCTCGGGACGGCTTGCGTGCTCGCACGAATGCGCTCATGAACTTGCCGTCCGCCATCTGCACGATTCTTTTCACACTGTTGTTGTCTCCAAGAAATTCCTTCACGTCAGCCGCCATGTAGATTCGCGTCGGTTCCACGTCGATCCTTTCGAATCCCGCTGCATCGAGCTTCGCGCGGTATTCCGATTCCTCGAGCGCACCCGCGATACATCCAGCCCACAACTCGACGCTGCGCCGAACGTCGGCCGGCATCGCGCCGCGCACCACAATGTCTGAAACGGCAAATCGCCCACCCGGTTTAAGGACGCGGAACGCCTCGCGCAGCACGCGGTCTTTGTCGCCCGACAGGTTGATCACGCAGTTCGAGATGATCACGTCCACCGAATTGTCCGGCAGGGGAATATTCTCGATCTCGCCTTTGAGGAATTCGACATTCTGGACACCCGCTTTGAGCTGGTTCTCGCGCGCAAGGGCCAGCATCTCGTCGGTCATGTCGAGGCCGTACGCCTTGCCCGACGGTCCCACTCTGCGGGCAGACAGCAACACATCGATCCCGCCGCCCGAACCCAGGTCGAGCACAGTTTCACCGGCCTTCAGCTCGGCGAGCGCTGTTGGATTCCCGCATCCAAGCGACGCTGCAACCGCGTCGGCGGGAAGAGCCGCGGTCTCACCCTCGGCATAGAGATTCGACGTGATCGGATTTCCCGCGGGCGCCGACGAACCGCAGCATGCTCCGCCCTTATTCGCGACTCGTAGCGCCGCCTGCGCGTACTCGTCCCTGACTTTTTCCCTTATCGACTCATTACTCATCGTGACCTCCGAGCCTTCCAGCTGATCGAGGGAGGCAATTGATTAGACTCTGCTGCAACCCGAAACTCTCTGCCTCGAGAAATTCCGCTTTTAGGGCCTCGACGACAGAACGGGTTTGCGAGGCTGCCACGGAACCGTTTCACCAAGCCGCCGATGCCATCGGGTTAGAGCTTTGACTATCAGCGGGATTCCAACCGCGCCGGGCACTACCCAATAGACGAGGTAAGGCAGATCCCTCCAAACAGGCAGGTTCCTGCCATTATCCACATAGAAGGCGGTGAGCATCAGGATGTATGACAGCCCCATCCCACTGACATGGAAATCGACCCATTTCCGCCACAACTGCCGCCGCGCCATGCGGCCCACGGAAGCCGCGAGGAAGGAAAGCGCACCCAGAATAAACAGATGGTAGTCCTCCGACCATCGCATCGCCGCGAGGACGGTTGCCGACGCGAACAGAACCGCAAGACACCAGTAGTACGTTGTCCCGAAGTTCGGATGCTTGCCTCGGCGTTTCCGGCTCAGCATTGCAGCTATTCCCAGAACGGCGCAGGCGACGCCGAACAGAATGTGGAAGCTCAGCACGCCTAGGAACAGCGGAGAGTCCGAAGGCAGATCGAAACCAATAATTCTTGTCAGAATTCTGGCCATGTCACTTCTTCCGCTCGGCGGACGATGAATTATCGGCCCCCGCGCCGAGCGTCTTGTGCAGGTCTGCGCAACAGTCTTCGGTCATAAACCGGATCAACTTTGCGGTTTTCGACCAATCAATTGCGTAGTAGATGAATCGTCCCGAGCGTTGCGCGGTCAGCAGCCCGCAGCGGGTGAGCGCGTCGAGATGATGAGACAGCGTCGATCCGGGCATCTTAACCCGGCGCTTGATCTCCTCCACGCAATTCCCCTTCGGACCGGCGCGCACCAACAGGCGGAAGATATCGAGCCGGTCCTTCTGCCCCAGAGCGCTAAACTGTTCTACATAACTATTCATTCCGATTTTTCTAGTATCATCGAAATGATTACAATGCAAGAAGTCGAAGCCCACATCCGAAATGTTTACAGGCGAGGACCTGTCTCGCCCTCGACTCAGGCACTCCAACAAGACTCCGCGCGACGCTGCGCTGTGAGCCGCCCCACGAGCGCTCCGTAGACTCCGCGTCGCGGCCCCGCACCGCACCCCAACTCAGCCTGCGATCTTGTATCTTGCCGACGAACGAAGAAGGATTCGGCAACAATATCTTCTGGAGGAGTCGCCGCGCCTGCGAATGAGACAGAGTTCTCGCAGCGGAGATTGGCGCCCTCGCCCGGTGTTTGGGAGCTCGAACGGTATCCTGAGGCGCCCTTCGCGTCCTCGTATGAACAAGACCGAGCGTGAACAACGGTTGCGAGGACTCCAGAGAACCGAGAGTGAGGAGGAGGTGCGATCACATGCGATTTGCTGGAATTGACGTTGCGGCAGAACGGCACTATCTCCCTATAGCGGACGAGAACGGCGCCGTGCTGCAAAAGCC
>JBAWCX010000634.1:0-6648 GCA_049590495.1 Binatus sp. (SeqCode) | reverse complement strand
GTACCAGACCAGCGCAACGGTCAGGAGAGCCCAGAAAAGGACGATGAGGAGCACGGTGCGGAGCGCCGTCTGTGCCCAGATGTGCAGTGATGCGAGGTCGGCGCGGCGTCTGACTGCCCGATCGACGTATGCCTTCATTGCCTGGTACCTCCCTCAGCACCGAGACGATCGATGTAGTCGCGTGCGGTCTTCTCCGACGCCTCGATGATCTCGTCCACCACCGCCTCGCTGAGGCTCTGGTCGAGCGCGTGCAGAAACGCCGATCGAGTCTTCACCACTTCGAATAGCAGCCGTGTGGATCTCTCTGCCGCGTTCCCTTCGAGCCGCTCGCAGGCTTTGCTGAGAACGTCGATTCTGCCGATCAGGTTGGAAGCGGTGCCGCCAACCGGTGTTTCGGCGAGGCGCACGCATGTATCGACGACCAGTGACTGAATCAGCGTGGTCGGCGCGGTGCCCGAAATCGCCGCCTGCTTTTCGACGCGTGCGGCGACCGTCTGGGGTAGCCTGATCGTGTATGTTCTCTTGCTCTCTTGGCTCATCTGACCGGACCTCTGCGCTGCAAGCATGTGTTTACAGTTGAAAATCAAGGGTTTCCGACCGTCCGCTGATTCGCTTCCGTTTCTGTGCACACGTCACGAAGCACGCGTTTACCCCGAAAGATTGCGGGCTTATCTCCATTGCCGAACTCGTTGCTGCAAGCAGCCTTCATTCGCGAATGAGTGACGTGTCAAACCCCGGCACGCGTGAGGCGCTGCGCCGAACGCGTCTGCGGATGCTTCGCCGTGGCAGTCATGGTTGTGTCTTCGCAGCGGTCTGAGGCACAGGCGCAGGAGCGGCGCGGTGTTGGCGGCCATTGGAGTGGGAATGTGACCACACCTGGAACTCGCGGTCGGCTTCGATGAAGGCGCGAAGCATCTCAGCGATGAGCGCTCTCGGCTCGACCGGATCGCCGTGAACGTGCTCGTAATAGCGCGCGTAATTCTCGAGCGCGGCGTCAAGCTCGCCTGCAAGCGTGACGCGGATCTGCACCGAACGAAGTGGTTTGGTGATGCGACTGATTTTCATAACGACCTCCTAAATTGACGAATGGATAAGCCTTCCAAATGCGCCGAGCGGACTGCGGATGGAGTCTTATTCAGGGAGCGAGGTAATTCAGCAACTGCACCACGATCAGGGCGACTCCGGTACCGATGACTGCCTTCGCCAACCGGCGCACGAGTTCGTTGTCGCCCGCCAGCGCGAAGGTAAGCACTCCGGCGATGCTCGAAAGAACGATGACGGACTGTCCGAACGGGCCGGCGATGAAATTCTGCATGACATTGAGCGTGTTGTCCCACGGCAGGACTGGCTGGTCGGTGGCCCAACAGCTCCACGGCGCGAAGAGAATTGCGGCTGCAACGCCAATGGCCGCGAGAAAAGGTCGGGTCGCATATAATGGTTGGTTCATTGCTGCCTCTCAGTCTCGAATTGGCTTGCACTCCAACCGAGCGCCTGTCTCGTTGAATAAGCTTAGTAACTAGTTCGCTATGTAGCGAGTAACAGAGCGTATGTCAAGCGCGCAGATCAGGGCGAGCCGCAAAGCGAGAGAATTCGGAGTCTAGTCTGTGAGGTAGCCGAGCTGCGCGAGCCGCACCGTGGCGGCCTCCATCGACACATCGAACGTGAGCGCCAGCCGGTCGCTAAGTGCCAGCGCATCGGCGGAGTGCCTGAAGACGGGCGGCTCTTCGTGGCGCTCCCGGAAGAACGCCGCTACGGCGCGGCGGATGAAGCTCTCCGGCATCAGCAAGGCGCCTCCGGCGTAACCAGCTTGCCATTCGGCCCAGTCAGCCATCCGCTCGGCTGGAAGCAGATCCCGCCAGTGGCAGCGCTGGGGCTCAGCCGCGGAACCGTACTTGTCGTAAAGCCACGTGTGTAGCAGAACATGGCCGTATTCGTGTCCGAGAGTCATTCGCAGGCGATTGCTGCGATGCCGCTGCTCCCATAGTTCGCGCGCGATGATCACGCGCGGCTTCTCGCCACGTTGGAAAACGGTGTACCCGAAGACTTCGTACGTGTCGTCGGAAAGGCCGGGTCTAAGATCCAAGTCGCCAGCGTCGCGCTCGATGATTGCGGTTATCGCCTCGGTCGGGACCGCAATCCGCTCGAACCCATAGCGTTCTCGCAGAAAGGTTGTGATCGTTTCCTCGCACATCTGCTCAAGCTCACTGATCTCCCAGTGCGGACGCTCCGGAAACCGCGCGGTCCTGTCCGGTATCATCTTCACCGATTCTTCTTGCGCTTCACTTCTCGCCGGAAGGCCTTCCAGGCGGAGGCCAGTTCCTGCGCGCTGTTGACGGTCGTGGCGCTGAGGTCAGCGGGGAAGCGACCTGCCAAAAAGTAGAGCACATCCGAATCAACCTTGAGAACCTTGGCCAGTTGTTCCAGGACTTCGTCGGAAGGTTTGCGGCGGTCGTGCTCGAGGTCAACCAGGAACGGAATCGAGATCGGCTTGCCATCGGAGTTGCGCACCTCCGCCACCACCTCGCGCCCCGCCAGCCCCAGCTCCTTGCGCCGCTCAACGATGAACTGTCCCAGTGTCTGCATGCTGAGCTATGTAGCATAGCAGCATAGACGCACGAAAGTACCGGAGCTATGTGAAAGTGTGCAACTTTATGTGTAAGTCTTGGTGATCAAAGGTTCCGATTCCAAAGCCCCATTACGCTCATTTGCAGGCTCAGCGGATGCAGGGTGACCATCCACGTCGGCACAGCTTCGGAGTTAGCCTTAGGCGGTTGCTTTTACGCACATAGGTTCTTTGATTTCATTCATGCTGGAGACAGTCGGAAGTCATTTTGTGAGTGGAGCAGAGCAAGCGCCCCCGAAACTACTCCGTCCAGCAGCGCCCGCTCTGGACGGACTCGCGCGAGGACTCTTAACCCCATCAAAGCGCCCAGCAGATGCTGGGCAAGGGTCTTTGCCGCAAGCGATCGTGTAATCGTGCCATCAGCCTGCCCAGCCTCGATGCGACCGAGAAAGAATTGCTCGACCCGGACGAGGACGGCGGCGACGATACTTTGGAAACCCGGGTCATTCGGCGCGACGTCGAGCGCCGCGTTCACGAGCATGCAGCCTTTATGCTGGTGGTCGTCGAGCGACCTCCGGACGATCTCGGCGAAGAACGTGCCGATTGCCTCGCGCGGCGCCAGTGCCTCGCAGCGGTGGATACGATCTATGACGCTATCCTCGACGTAGTGATCTAGCGCCCTTTGATAGAGCGCGCGCTTATCGCCGAACGCGTTGTAGAGACTGGCGCACGTGATCCCCGTTTTCTCGATGAGCTCGCGAACGGAGGTTGCTTCGTAGCCGCGCGCCCAAAAGCACTGCACAGCGGCGTCAAGCACTGTCTCTTCGTCAAATTCCCGCGGCCTTGCCATCGCTTTATCCACACCTGACGCGAGAGGCCTTCTTGCCATCTCTGCGACAAAGGCGTATTCTAGAACGGACGATCTAAAATTACAAGGGCCTGCCAAATCACGAGGAAAAGACTATGATCCGATTCTATTTCCACCCGACGCCAAACCCGGCGAAGGTAGCACTCTTTCTGGAGGAGGCGGGCCTCGCTTACGAGACGATCCCCGTTGACACCAGCAAAGGCGAACAGCACCACCCCTCCTTCCGGGCCATCAATCCCAACGGAAAGGTCCCAGCGATTATCGACACCGACGGCCCCGTCGGTCGCGAAGCTCGCGTGTTCGATTCTACCGCTATACTGATTTATCTCGCCGAGAAGACCGGCAAGTTCCTCGGGGCGCCGAACGATCGCCCCGAGCTGCTCTCTTGGCTACTCTTCCTCGCCTCGGGCCTCGGGCCGTTCTCGGGCCAGGCGGTACATTTCCAATTCGCGGCCCCCGAAGGGCTTGCTTACGCGGTAAACCGCTACCGTCGCGAAGCCGAACGACACTATCAAGTGCTCAACGATCACCTTGCCGGAAACGACTTCATTGTTGGCGGCGCATACACGATCGCTGATATGTCGGCCTGGGGCTGGCTTGATCGCGCTTCGCGCGTGCGCAAAGGCGCGGATGATCCACTAGCCCCATACCCCCATCTGAAGCGCCTGTTTCATACGGTAGATGCTCGGCCGGCGGTCGCTCGAGCGCGCGCCATCGGTAGGGACCACAACTTCAAGAAGGTCAACGACGAGGAAACGAAGCGCGCGCTGTTTCCTTCGAACTATCCGCCGACAGCTTGATCATGCGTCGCACGTAGAGACTCCTAAGAGGTCAAACATGAGTGATAACGCCCCATACACGCCGCCAAAGGTCTGGACTTGGAACAAAACGAACGGTGGTCAGTTTGCCAGCATCAACCGCCCGGTCGCCGGTTCTACGCACGAGAAGGAACTGCCTATCGGCAAACATCCACTCCAACTCTATTCGCTCGGCACCCCGAACGGTCAAAAAATTACGATCATGCTGGAAGAGCTTCTCGCGCTCGGGCACAGCGGCGCAGAATATGATGCTTGGCTGGTCAAGATCGGTGAAGGCGACCAATTCGGCAGCGGCTTCGTGGCGGTGAACCCCAATTCCAAGATCCCCGTCCTCGTAGATCGCAGTGGCCCTACGCCAATTCGCGTCTTTGAATCGGGATCAATCTTGGTCTATCTGGCCGAGAAATTCGGCGCCCTCCTGCCGACTGAGACCGGACCACGCGCGGAGTGCCTTTCTTGGCTCTTTTGGCAGATGGGCAGCGCGCCCTATCTTGGTGGCGGCTTCGGTCATTTTTACGCGTACGCGCCGACGAAGATCGAATATGCGATCGATCGTTTCGCGATGGAGGTGAAGCGTCAGCTCGACGTGCTCGACCGGCGGCTGGCCGAAACCAAATACATCGCGGGCGACACTTACACGATTGCCGATATTGCCGTCTTTCCGTGGTACGGAGGGCTGACGAAGGGCTGGTTGTATGGCGCTGCCGAGTTCTTGAGCGTACAAGACTACATGCACGTCCTACGCTGGGCCGACGTCCTGCTTGAACGACCGCCCGTCCAACGCGGTCGGATCGTCAACCGCACGTTCGGAGGGTTGTCGAGTCAATTGCATGAGCGCCACGACGCTGACGATTTCACCACAAGGACGCAGGACAAACTCGCCGTGACAAGTTAACTAACCTGCGCGTGTAACCTAACGATTGGTCATCAGACCCTCTAGAAGATGGCGCACCGCTGAGGACCGCGGCGAGGGGTCCGGGAACCCGCGGCGGACTATATCCTTAACTGCACTAGCAGGAGTAGTCATCGCGCTGACGGATGCCGCCGGGGTCATTTTGAAAACTGCTTGCTCGGTGTGAGAAGAACCTTATCGGACCAGCTACCGTGCTCTATACCCTGTTTCAGTTTTCAGAGGCATCCAGTTCGATGCGATCGCCTTCGCCCAAGTGACTCCGGCTCAGTAGCCTGCCCGTATCGTCTTTTGGGGTGAAAAAGAATTTCCTATCGAAGGCCTTTTTATTTTGAAAGATGCGCCTCGCGGACCAGCTTCCGCCATTCGCAATTTCGATTTCAATGCTCTAGCGTCAACCACTAGTTGGCGTTCGGCGAGGCGACTAGATTCTCGTTAAGGTGATGCAGGGCAGTCCGGTCCATCGACGAGTCATATTGAATCGCCTTTCCCGTAACCATGATCTGCGAACCGTCGGTTGAGACCGTCTGATTCTCGTCGACGACCGCATCGATCATGTCGGGCCATTTCTCGAGGGCCATCTTTTTCAACCTGCCGCTAATCTTCGCCTCATCGATCGCATCGGGCGAGAACGATTCGGTGTAACTCAACTCGCCGAGCGTTGAGTAAGGCTTGCCGGCCGGAGGCGCTTGCGTGGTGACCCAGATATGAGCGGTGTCGACGCGCCGCTCGAAGCTCTTCTGCTTTTCCACCTCGGCCGATCGGGCTGCCTCCAGTGCAGAGCAGCCGGAAATTCCGAGTGCCAGCCCGACCGCGACCAAGGTTAGAATTTTCGATAGATGCACCTTTCTTCCTCGTCGATCTGGATCAACTTCAGCCGAGAACCGCCGCTGATCATCTTTACTGTCGTTATTTCTCTGTCGTGCTTTCTGTCGTCGTCCCATGATTCTGGCTCCAGGAAGCTGTCCGCCTCCGGGTGTGAAAATCACTGAGCACTCGACGATGATTGGCGTTTTCTGAACGGACACCTCACTGGCCGACGCTGCACTCTCGATGTCGGCCTGCGAGGTTCCGTGCGCGCGGCTGAGTTCCGGGATTCCACGAGACCAGGCTTATTTGCCACAACGGGGAGTGATTCGTATCGGTGTTTTCAGGACCCGCAGGATGTGGTGAGGAGGCCAGTACATTTCCTCGGGTAAAATCGGTGAACACGAAGATGTCGTCCACCGCCTGGGGAATCAGGCAGAGACGCGAAGTTCTGAGGAATGAACGCACATTTACGCTTTGGGTCGTTATTAAGCAACCAGAGACAAGCCGAAGCTATTTGCGATAGGAGCAGGAGCCTCCTGATCGCGGCTTCATGAGGCGATCCTCGCGATCGGCACGCGATCGATTGCTACCAGACGCGAAACGACCTCCCCGGCGCCCCGAAGCAACCGAGGAGGCCGTTTTATCCACCCGACGAGGGTGGAATCCGAGAGTAAAAGGG
>JBAWCX010000633.1:0-2887 GCA_049590495.1 Binatus sp. (SeqCode) | reverse complement strand
TGATGGCGCACGTAGAGCGGCCGGCCATATGAGCGCAGCGCGCTGCGGACGGCCTCGACCGCGCGATCGACGCCGGCGCAAAAGCCGCGCGGCTCAGCCAGGATGATTTTTTCAACCGATGTTTCGCTCAACGCCATCCTACCTTTGTAACTGGTAACTGTCCGCCCGGTCAATAATGGGTGCTGAAGGGTACTGGGTCAATCCGAAAATCTCGGCTGCGGAGAATTGAATTGCACGTGTGGCAAGCGTGAATTAATCACACCCGAAGATACGACGACGACCATTCGCGGGCCGGGGAGAATTGGAGCTACTTTATAGTCGAAGGAATGAACGCCTCCCATAGGTGCAGGATGCGCTTGGCGAGATCAAAAGGATCGTATTTTTTGCCATCGCTCAAGATCATCAGCGAGACATCGGAGTTGAGATTCCCAGTGGCGGGCGAGTACTCGCGAACTTCGGATGGCGGAGTGGATTGGCTAGGACTACGGACTGAATAGTGCTTGTGGGAATTTGCAAGGTCTCGACACAAGCGCATCTCTTCGTTCGCTTCAAAGAATTTCCTCAAATCCGCCTCGGGTACTGCGCCCGTATCGAGGAGCAAGTCTCGTAGGTGGAAGGCGTTCTCAAAAAAGGCATACACATAGTCGCACCTTTCCGTGGGATCTGTGGCGTTGGATGCTCTACGGTACCAGCGGCTGACGCGGTCTAGCTGAGTTTGCCAGCCGCCAGTCATGTGTACGCTCCATCCGACCGCCGGTCGTCGCCCTGTATATGGAAACATTGATCAGGTTGCCTCCCATCCAATTTTTCACGACTCCATCCTGCCACTGGTAGCGGGTTTCGTCACACGGCTGGTTTGTCGGCCGCCCGTCGAAGTATTGATCTGAGTGGGCAAACTGACCCACTGCCTGCCGAAGGGCTACTCCAGCGCGGGCGGATGCGAGGTTTGGCAGCCGATCCATACTTCGCCGCCTTCGAAGTGCTCTTTTTTCCAGATGGGTACTATTTCCTTCAGCCGATCGATTGCGAATCGGCACGCCTCGAAGGCCTCCGCACGATGCGGCGCCGAGACAGCAATCGCGACCGATGTCTCGCCAATCTCGACGACGCCGACGCGATGTGCGATCGCGATACGCGTGATTTTCCATCGCGCGCCCGCCTCGACCGCGAGCTTGCGCATCTCGGACAGCGCCATCGGCTCGTAGGCTTCGTACTCGAGGCGAATCACGATGCGGCCGGCGTTGTCGCGGCGAGTGGTGCCGGTGAACGATACGATTGCGCCGGCGGCGGGGTCGGCAACCTCGCGCTCGAGCACGCCGACGTCGATCCGGTCGCGTCCAATCGTGATCTTGCCCACGTATGCCGGCGTCTCAGCGCCGCCGCTGACGGGCGGGATGAACGCGATCTCATCGCCCTTCCGCGGCTTGAAGCCGGCCTCGACGTATTCCTGGTTGACGGCGAAGCCGACCGAGTCGCGATGCCCGCCGAGCTCGGGAAATTCAACGACCATCTGCAGCCACATGTCTGCGACGGTCGTGCCGTCGGGAAACTCGCGCGTCAGCTCGGCCGTATGGGCCCGCTCGCGCAACGTCGCGAACAGTTTGATCGTGAACTTGTTCATTTGCTTAGCAGGTACGTGATGTGCCCGAGCTGGGGAATCAGCAGCTTATCCATCGCGAGCCGGCAGGCGTCGGGAGAGCCGGGAAGCGCGGCAATGAACTTACCGTGACGCACGCCGGCAATCGCTCGGCTCATCATCGCGGCAGCGCCGATTTCCTGATACGACAGCATTCGGAACAATTCGCCGAAGCCTTCGAGCTCCTTGTCGAGGATCGACTTCACGACTTCGGTGGTGCCGTCGCGCGCGGTGATGCCGGTGCCGCCGTTGACGATAATGGCGTCGAGATTCTCCAGGTTGCGGACGATCGCGGCGGTGATCTTCTCGCCGTCATCGGGCAGGATTTCGTAGTAGTCCACGCGGTGGCCGGCCGCCTCGAACATAGTGCGAATGAGCTTGCCGCTCTCGTCGGTTTCCGGCGCGCGCGAATCGCTGGCGGTGATAATGCCGACCTTGAGATTTTTGCGCGCGTGTCTTTCGTGCTGGTGGACGGACATGCGGATTAGGATTACAC
The DNA here is from genome assembly GCA_049590495.1 of Binatus sp. (SeqCode). Lineage (GTDB taxonomy): Bacteria > Desulfobacterota > Binatia > Binatales > Binataceae > Binatus. The sequence goes on along the minus strand of JBAWCX010000633.1, from coordinate 755 downwards.
AATCCTCGATGGCATTATAAGCAGTCCGCGTCGGCGATGCTCGCGGCGGAAACCAAAAAACCAAACTGCCGCACCGCGAGTCTGCAATCCCGGAACCTCGAGATGACCCCAGCGTCCAGCCGAGCCGCCGCTTACTTTCGCCCGAAAATTCTGCTGATCGCGATTGCCGCGATCGCGATCGTGTACGGCGCGCATCGCATCGGCGCCGGACCGTGGCTCACCAACGCGCTCGACTGGATTCGCGGACTGGGCGCGCTGGCGCCGCTCGCGTTCATCGCGATTTACATCGCGGCATGCGTCGCGTTTCTTCCCGGATCGATCCTCACGATCGGCGCAGGCGTGATTTTCGGCGTGGTGCGCGGCTCGATCTACGTGTCGATTGCGGCGACGCTCGGCGCGACGGCGGCTTTTCTCGTCGGCCGTTACCTGGCGCGCGATTGGATCAGCAAAAAACTCGAAGGCAACCCGAAGTTCAAGGCGATCGACGAAGCGGTCGGCAAGGAAGGATGGAAGATTGTGATCCTCACGCGGCTGTCGCCCGTGTTCCCGTTCAACCTGCTCAACTACGCGTATGGGCTGACGCGGGTGACGCTGCGCGACTACTTTTTTGCGTCGTGGGCCGGGATGATCCCCGGCACAATTCTTTACGTGTATATCGGCTCGCTGAGCGGCGACCTCGCGGGCGCGGCGGGCGGCAGCGTCAAGCGAACGCCGGCGGGATGGGCGCTCACGGCAGTCGGATTCATCGCGACGGT
>JBAWCX010000632.1:0-2612 GCA_049590495.1 Binatus sp. (SeqCode) | reverse complement strand
CCGGTTCCCCTTCCCACGATGGGAAGGGGTTAGGGGTTAGGTTAGCGAGCATCACCTGAATTCTTGTCACTGCGATTTCCAACTACAACGTTACGCAACGCTGCAACTTTCTAGTATCTTGATCCTTGTAGATGCCGCATCTCGATACATCCGATCGCCCAAGCGCCGCGATTCTCCCGCTGGACGCCCGCATCATCGTGCGGGTGACCGGCGACGATCGCGCCTCGTTCCTCCACGGGATGTGCACCGCCGACGTGAAAGGCGCGAAGCCTGGTAGCATCCTGCCCGCACTCTTTCTCACCGAGCACGCGCACGTCATCTCCGACGCGTTCATCTGGGTGACGGCTGATGTGCTCATCCTCGACGTCGACGCCGACGCGTGGACGCGCACGCGCGCGCACCTTGAAAAATTGCTGGTCGCCGACGATGTGGAATTCGAAGATGGCAGCGAGCTTGCCGTCATCGACGTCGAAGGACCCGCCGCCCTTGACGCAACCGACGCATCGTCGCTCGCGCCGTGGACCTTCATCGAGGCCGGCGGCTCGATCGTCGGCAATCTGCTGCGCTACGGCGGACCCGCCGCATCCGTGATCGCTCGTCGCGATTCGATCGATTCGACGATCGCCGCAATTCTCGCGAAGACGCCCGGCTCGCGCCGCGCCGATTCCGGACTGCTCGAAACCATCCGCATTGAAAACGGCGTCGCACTCGTCGGCGTCGACACCAATGACAAGACCATCGCGCTCGAAGCCCGCCTCAATCGCGCAATCTCCTTCAACAAGGGATGCTACCTCGGGCAGGAAACGATAGAGCGGGCGACCGCGCGCGGCGGTTTGAAAAAACGGATGTTCGGACTTAAGTTCAGTAATGCGCACGTGCCGGATGCGGGCGCGGTCGTGAGCCTCGACGGCAAGGAAGTCGGCCGCGTGACGAGTGTCGTGCGCTCGCCACGCTTCGGCGCGATCGGGCTTGCGATTTTGCATCACAGCGCTTGGAGGCCCGGCGCGGAGTTGAAAGTGGGCGAGGGCGGCGTCGCGATCGTGAGTGATTTGCCGTTCGCGCAGGGTTCGACGAGTTGAAGCGATACTTTAAGTTTACCCAACGGGCCCGCGCGGCCCGGATTCAAGGAGTGGATTACGATGGCTAACGTGCTCGGCAAGCGTTACATGTGCGAACACTGCGGCACCGAGGTGCTCTGCAACAAAGCCGGCACCGGCCCGCTGCAATGCTGCGACGTCGAGATGAAGATCAAGGAAGCCAAGCCGCTTCCGAGTTCCGACTAGATACTCAACGCCGCCGCGCTGGTGGCGAAGGTACAAATTCGAAAGTGGTTGTTGCGTCCGGGAAAGCCGACCTGGTTCTGCATCAGGGTCTCGTCCTCGGCCACCCCGATAGCGACTCAGTCGCCATGTCCGGAGGGTTGATCGTCGCGCACGGTCAGTTCGCCGATCTGAAACCGTTCGTCGGTCCGCAGACTCATCTCGTCAAGCTCGCGGGACGCGCCGTCGCGCCCGGCTTCATCGATTCGCACCTCCATTTCCGCGAGGCTGCCGCCGCGGCCACCGGTATTTCCGTGCAGCGATGCCGCACTGTCGGCGACCTGTTGGGCGACTTGCGGCTGGCCGCGGGCAAGACTCCGCCCGGGAATTGGCTGCGCGCATTCGGTTGCGACGAAGCGCTGATGCTCGACAAGCGCGGGCCGACGCGCGCTGAACTGGATCAGTCGGTGCCCAAGAATCCGGTGCGGCTGCGCCATCAGACTCTTCACGCGACCTGGCTCAACTCGCGCGCGATCGCACTGCTCGGCCTCGAGGCTCCCGACTTCACTCCTCCCCACGGCGCCAACATGATTCGCGACGCCGCCGGCAAGCTCACCGGCCTCGTAGTCGGGATGGAAACGTGGCTGTCGAATCATCTGCCGCCGGTGACCGACGCCGAATCCGAATCGCGCGCGCGCATCATGAGCCGCGAAATGGCCGCCGCGGGAGTCACGGCATTTACCGACGCGACCACGCGCAACGGCCCCGTCGAGATGGAACAGTTCGCCAGGCTCGCGGCTTCGGGCGCGATATGCCAGCGCGTCGGCGTGATGATTGGCGGCCAGCATCTCGACGACGCCGATCGATGCGAGCAGCTTGCCCGCGCCGGCGGTATCTCGTTGGCCGGCGCCAAGTTCATGCCCGGCTATCAGTACGACGCTGCCGGCCTTTCGCGCCCCGTGCTACGCGCGCTCGAGCGCGGACTCGATTGCGCCTTTCACGTGACCGAAATCGAAGAGTTGGATGAGGCGATCGACGCGATCGAATCCGCCAAGTCCCGATTCGCCGGCGCACACGAGATGCCGCGGTTCCGCCTCGAGCACGGCGGCCTCATCCCGCCCAACTACATCGATCGCCTGATGGCGCTCGGCGTGTGGGTCGTCACCAACCCGGGCTTCATCTACTTCCGCGGTCCCAAGTACGCCGCCGAGCCCGGCCTCGTCGCGCATTTGTACCGCGCGCGAAGTCTCAAAGACGCCAATGTTCACCTGGTCGGCGCTACCGACGCTCCCGTCACGCCCGCCAGGCCGCTCGCCGCGATTGCGGCCGCCGTTTCCCGCACGAGTATCGAGG
>JBAWCX010000631.1:0-3392 GCA_049590495.1 Binatus sp. (SeqCode) | reverse complement strand
GTCCTGGCCGTGCCACAAATGATTGTTCGTGCCGGTCACCGGGTTGATGACTTCGTTGTTGGTGAACACGTTCTGACTCGAATTGTCATGCCGGTATTCCAGGCGCGCGATCAGTCCCGTCACGTTGGGAATCTTGTAGCTGAGTGTCTGGGTGATCTCCCACAGGGTCTGCGCCTGGTCGAATCCGGTGCGCGCCCCGTCCATGTCGTCGAAGAATTCGGCGCGGGTCGCCAATTCGACCGAAGGTGTCCAATCGTACACCACGTATCCCGCCGCGCCCTGCCATGTCGCGCTGTGGCCGTTGACCACAGGACCTGACTGGGACGCGTACAGGTATTCGGCCTGAAGCGTCAGGTTGGGTACGAACGACGGCTTCCAGGTGGCGATCGGATCGATCGCTCCCAGATTCATGTTGGAGTGCAGACCCTTGCCGGAGGGCGTGGTACTGGCCAGGGTCGAGGGCTGAACATTCGGCCCCCAGATGCCGTTGACCACAAGGCTCACCGTCTTCTCCTTGTTGTTAAGCGTGAGCTCACCCTCGTAGTTCGGACCGCCGTTGGTGGTGCTTGCCGGATCATCCCAGCCGTTGTTCAGACCGGCAGTGGCCGACACGTAGTCGTTGAAGGTGTAGCTGGCGCGGACGCCGGTATGAGTCAACGGTTCGCCCAGGTTGAAGAGCAGGCCGCGGCTCTCGTTGTAGTTCTGGTTGTTGTAAACCGGGATGATCTCGGCGCCGAGCAGCGTCACGAAACGGCCGGCTTCAAAACTCACGCCCGAACCGAGCGGCACAGTATAGGTCAGGTAGTACTGCGTCGGATCGACCCACTGGCCGCCGACGTGCGACACGTTCGAGTAGTTTGTCACCGCGGAAATTGAGTTCGCGACCTGACCGAAGTTGATGTCGGTCACGAATCCAACCGTTCCGTCGCGCTCGATGTGCAGGTTGCCCTGCGTGAGCTGAAATCCGTCCTCGTCCCACGCGCGGTCCACGTTGACGTTGTTGATGGGCTGATTGAAGTTATGCTCGTAGCCCGCATCAACCAGCGCGTGGACGCTGATACCCAGGTTGTCGTTCAGGTTCTTCTGGATGGCGGCTATGTTGGTCTCGGCCAGGCCGACATGCTGGCCAATGGTCGCCGGCGACGCGGAAGCGGCCGGCTGGGCGACGATCATCGCCGCCTCGATCTTTTTTACCTCGCTGGTAGTGTCGTCAGTCTGCCTCTGCAGATTGCTAACCTGTCCCGACAGCGCGTTGAGCCGTTGCTCCTCGTTCGCACTGGTGGCGACGGTGGTTGTGGTGACGACGGTCCGGTGGTGGTGACGCCTGTGGATGGTCGTTGTGGTGCTTTGTGCCCAGGCATTCGCGTTGCACAGCAAGCCAATCAGTGCGACGCCCCCAATTAGGTGAATCCAGGCAACGCCCCGAGTCGTTCTCCTTCTGTTCACTATTTCCTCCCTCCCGAGATGCGTGGCATTTAGCCACGGCTTCCTCCGCCTACACGTGGCGGGCTACGGTGATGAACCGGCTGCTTGGTTACAAGATTCATACCGGTGTAATAGTTGAACGACGCCGAAAATCTCCAGTATCTAAAAGGGATTTCGGCTATCGGTCAGCGATTGGTGATGCCCGTATACAGCGCATATGCCGCGTCATTAATCAGTTTCGGCGGGGCATAGTCAAGCCTTGCCGGAGGTCGGCGAAAGCAAGGAGCGTGCGAAAAGTTTAGCCTGGGGAGGATCGTTGTATGAATTTTGAATTAAACAGACGCGCAAGAAGAGAGCGATGGTGTTGAACTCGATCGCAGAGCACGTGCTCGGCCTGCCCCGCTCGTACTAGTCTGGATGCGGAATGCGTAGAGGCACGATCATCGTTCTGCTCGGCGCGCTATGCTTTGCGGGCTACGTGCTGTTCGCGCTGGTCGGCGCGGAGCCGGTGAAGGTGGCAGAGACCCGGCTGGTGCGAAGCGGCGATCGGGTGCTGGTCGAAGGCGAGGTCCGCAACACGGGCGACGACACTGGACCGATTCAGGTCGAAGTCCGGTATTTCGATCGCGACGGCCACTCGATCGGCAAGGACACAGTTTCGATGGACGGGCTGCGTCGGGGAGCGGCGGCGCACTTCAAAAGTTCACCGCGTCCCGACGATGGGGTTGCGGATTTTTCCATCTATCTGAATCACGGACGAAATCCCTATGGAAATTGACAGGATAGCGGTACGCGATCCATAAATAATACTAATTTGCGAAATAAGCGCGGTTTCGCCGAGGATTTCGGAAATCGCGCTGGCAAAACAGTTTGTAGGATGGCACAGTCCGCAAGCATAAAATGCCTCGACGGGCGACGGGAAAAAGGGTGGGGAACCTGGTTGCCTTCGAGTTGTTTTGATGGTACTTACTGTACGTGTCGAATACCACCTTTTTGGTGGTTGAGTGTTCGCATTAACGGAACGCGAAAAAGTTGAGCCAGGCAAGGGGAGTAGGATCATGGCACGCATCAAGGAACGCACCTTCGGACAAGTGATTCGCGAGCGCAGACGGCAACTCGACCTCACGCAGGAGGAGGTGGCGCGTCGCGTCAAAACCTCCACACCGTACGTCGGCCACCTGGAATCGGCCAAACGGCATCCTTCCGACAAGATTGTTACGCGCCTGGCGGAAGTGCTCGGACTGGATCGTCGCGAACTCTTTTTCCTCGCCAACCCTCGCGCGCAGGCCCTGCTGACTCCTGAAGTGGAGTCCCCCGCCGAGTCGGCTTGGGATGATTTCAAGAAGAACGACCAACTGCGGCGCGTTCACAGCATTACGGGCGACGAGATGGAAATGCTTTCGCGAGTGGCGTTGCTCGGCGACGTGCGTTCGACGCGCGATTTCATCTACATCCTGAATACGGTGCGCCACGCAGTCGGCAGATAGCCGATTCGATCTTAAGCAAACCCGATTTGTTGAAGACGCGAGAGGATTGCCTCCCGCGTTTTCTTTTTTATAGCGCGGCAGCGTCGCCGGTCTGGTCAAGCTTGAGGCGCGCAGCCTAAGCTCGATTGCATCATGGGCGAGCCGGCACGAGCGGGCGATACTGCGCCAGGAATTCCGCGATGGCCGCAACGCTATACGGTCGTTGGGCTGTTCTTTCTCGGCACCGCGCTTTGCTACCTCGATCGCATCAGCATCTCGGTCGCGATAATTCCGCTCGCGCGCCAATTCGGCTATGACTCCGCCGCGCAAGGTCTCGTGCTGTCGGCGGTGTTCTGGGGATACCTGTGGACGCAGCTGGTGGGTGGATGGATGGCGGATCGATTCGGTGGCCATCGCGTACTGGCGGCCGGCGTCGCGATCTGGTCGATTGCAACTTTCGTCACGCCCGTCGCGGCGGCCGCGACATTTTCCGCGCTGCTT
>JBAWCX010000630.1:0-2377 GCA_049590495.1 Binatus sp. (SeqCode) | reverse complement strand
CAATCGAACAGCAGGTCGTAGTCGCAAACGTCGCGCACTGATTTCGACGATGTGACGTCCGCCGCGGCCATCAGATTCCTCCGACGAAGCAGCCGGGGTTGAAGATTCCTGCCGGATCGAAGGCCGTCTTGAGCCGGCGCATGAGCGCGAGCGCACCGTCGTTGGGTGTATCGAAGAATTCCAGCGAATCGCGAATAGCGGGCGCGGCGGCGAGCAATCGAAGATTACCGCGAACGCCGCGCGCGGCTTCACGCCATCGCGCGACGGTTTCAGCAGGAGCTTCCGAGCTGTGCTCACGGGATTGAAAGATCTGCGCGACGCCGGAGCCGGCGTGGGCGCGAAATTCAATTTCGTTGCCGCAGGCCTCCAGCACTTGTGCGAGCCGCGCGGGAGGAACGGCGATTTGCGCCGCCAGCGGAGTCGAATGAAAATCGATATCGCGAAGCATTTCGTAGCTGCTTAGAGCGGCACTACCGTCGAGAATTTGACCGCGCGCGACGAGCAAATCATGAATCCGCTCGGCCTGGTAACCGATCTCCAGCGGACTTCCAGAGAAACCGGTGACAAGAAGAAATTGGCCGGTGGACTCGAAACGAACTGCGAGGCCGGGACTTAGTATATCGAGATTACTCAGTGGCAGAGCGTCATTGAGTATAAAGGCGGCGGCGAATGCGTCGGCCGCGCGCGCATAAGGAACTATCGCTAGGCAGTAGTCAGTCGGAATGGGACGCACTTTGAAAGTCGCCTCAGTTACTATTCCAAGAGTACCGAACGAACCGCCCATCAGTTTCATCAAATCATACCCGGCGACGTTTTTGACCACGCGGCCGCCGCCGTGAGCGAGATTGCCGCCGTGACCGACGAAGCGAACTCCGATCAGCAGGTCGCGCGACGTGCCCTCGGAGAGGCGGAGCGGTCCGGCGTGCGCCGCGCCGATTAGTGCGCCGAGAGTTGTCATCGATGGGTTGCATGGATCGACGGAGAGCCGCTGGCGGGCGTGTGCGATGGCGGCATTCAGTCCGCCGACGGTGATTCCCGACTCCGCAACAACCGTCATGTCGTCGGGTTCGTAGGCGACGACTCGCGCGAGGCGCGCCATCGAGATGCCGAGCGCGACGGGCGTGCGCCGAATCCCAGCGAGCGAGCGTGCCGCGCCAATGGGCGCCAGCGCGATGCGATCCGCCTCGCATATGCGGACGATCTCGCAAATTTCCTCCACTGACTCGGGCTCGACAATCGTATTCGCGGCGCGCGCCTCACGATCCAGGGGCGCGCGAACGCGGCCGGCGCCAACGATCGAGTCGAGCCGATTCGCCAGGTTTGAAGATTTAGTGTCAGGCACAATATGCGTCGGGAGGCATCGCGTTTCCCGGGCAGTGGTTCAGTTTGACAAGGCGATTCTGACTGATCGATAGAGCGGGAAAGGGCAGGTTATACCATATGCAGTGGTTCTGGAGCGGGTCCACCACTAGTGGTAGTTTCGTTCCGTCAAAATTAGTTTTCGTTTTCGTTGTAAGCGGGTTTTGTCGTCGTCCGATTTCAGGTGAGCCAGGCCAGTGTAAGGCATGCTGTCGCATACCTTATGAATAGCACGACAAATCTGCTGGCGTGAGGCTGAATAGTTCATCCCTCCGAGTTGGACGACTCGGAACCGGTACCGGGCGGCGCTCGCGCGAAGACGGAGGGCGCGCGGCGCGCATCGGAACCTAACCCCTGCCCGTGACGGAGGGCGCGAGGCGCGCGCGGATGGCGTTTATGTTTTTAGATGGGGACCTGGCGGCGCGGGGTGGCTACCTCGACGCAGGCGCCGGGCTGCGGGATCACTTTGCCGGGATTCGATCGTTCCAGGGGATCGAACACCTGGCGCAGCTCGGTCATGACGCGAAGATCGCCGGGCGAGAACATCAGCGGCATCTCGCCGATTTTCTCGACGCCGATTCCGTGCTCGCCGGTCAGGCTGCCGCCCATCTCGATGCAAGCCCGGAGGATTTCGCGCCCCGCGTCGATTGCGCGGCGGACCTGATCGGGCTCGCGCTCGTCGTAAAGAACGATCGGATGCAAGTTGCCGTCGCCGGCGTGAAAGACGTTGCCGATACGCAAGCCGTAGCGGCGGCTGACCTCGGCGATCACGCGCAGAATCCGCGGCAGGCAAGTTCGCGGAACGACACCGTCCTGAGTCGCGTAGTTCGGCGCGAGGCGGCCGACGGCTCCGAAAGCGCGTTTGCGCGCCTTCCACAACAGCGCGCGCTCCGCTTCGTCGCGTGCGAGCCTGATGCTCGACGCGCCGGCCTGAGTCGCAATCTTCACGACGTCGTCGGCATACGTCGTGAGCCCGGCCTCGAGGCCTTCGAGCTCGATGATGAGCACCGCGCCGGCG
>JBAWCX010000629.1:0-10629 GCA_049590495.1 Binatus sp. (SeqCode) | reverse complement strand
AGCCTGCCGTGCGCATCGACGACCGGCGCGCATCCGCAATCGTGATCCCACATTATGCGTGCGGCGGCGTTCAAAGAATCATGAATCGTGCACGCTCGCACTTCGCGCGTCATCAAGTCAGAGACTTTCACTGAATGGCACTCCTCGCAGCAGCATTTGCCGGCCAGTCACTTCCAGGTTGAGAATGGTTTGATTGCCAGGTTCGAACTGTAGTAGCGCGGGTCGTCGCTCACCTCGCGGTCGATCCAGTCGGGAAGTTCAACCTGCTCTTTGGGCTCCTTGAGCTCGACTTCGGCGAGGGTCAAGCCGCGATTGGCGCCGCCGAATTCGTCGACCTCCCAGGTATGGCCCTTGAACACGATTCGGTAGCGCGTCTTCTCGACGGGCGGGTGCTCGCACAATTTGCCAATGATCTCGTTCGCATCGGCAAGCGGAATCTCGTACTCGTATTCGTCGCGCGTAATTCCCGACGTAGCGCCCTTCATCGTCACGTAGGCGCGGTCTCCGTACGTGCGCACGCGGACTGAGTTCTGCTTCGAGGCTGACAGGTAGCCCTGGCGAATGGCGAGGCCGTCGCCGAGATCGCTCCATTTGCGCGAACGAACCAGAAATCTGCGTTCGATTTCCTTCGCCATGTCTTTTCACTGTCCACGCGAGACGGTTGGCCATCGCCGAGCGTCGCCGCCGGTTCTCGCGCTAGTTTGCCGAAGCGCCGGCGCGCGGCGCAATTCCAGTCATCAGCTTCAGATGACGAACATAGTTTATGTTCGCATGCGAGTTCAGGCCAAGCCTCGCAATCGCTCGAAGGACCCCGGCCGGGTCTTCGGATTCGATGGCAACGGTTTCGGAGGTGGCGCCGCCGGCGATGCCGACTTCGGCGAATTCAGCGATGTATTTTTCCGACGTGAACCGCCAGCGCATCTTTACGACGTCCACGATCGCGAGGTCGGGATGCGGCCGCACCAGGTCGCGGACAAACTCGACGTGCGTGTAAGACGGCTGCGCGATGTGCGGAGTCGCGACAGCCAGATGCGGGAACACCTGCTCGACGATCGTGCGCGAGTCGAGCGGGAACTCACTCTTGAGCGCCGGACGCCATCGCTCGAGGCGGCCGACCTGCTCGAACATCAGCTTGATCTGGAGCAGACCGGCGCGAATCTTCGCGTTGGCGGCGTCAGTGGTGCGCGAGAGAATGTAGGTCTCCGCGCTTTCGTGCGGCTCGGATGGCGCCGCAATCGCCGCCAGCCGATCTCGAAACGGGCCAAGCTGCTTTCCCCAGACGCGGAATTCAAATCTTCCCAGCGGATTGGTCATCGTAGTCGCAACGGCACATCCTCGCGGCCGCGCACCACGATTATATTAGTGCCGAGCGTGCGGGAAGATCAGGCGGCGACCCATTTTCAGTTTTCCAGGTTTGGTGAGGCCGTTACGCTCCCGCCCCTTCTCTCATTCCCGCCCCTCTGGCGGACGAGCCGGGATCGCCGCCGTTCGATCGTTTGCGCGACGAGCGGCCGGCGCGCACGACTTGCCTGCGGCCCACCGAGCGCATCTGCTTGGTCGGCAGATCGTTGACGCTCAACAGTCCGAGCCGCGAGCGCAACGACTCGGGCTCGATTCCCAGCACGTCGCATACGTATTCAAAGGAGAACGGACTGTGAATGCCCGTTTCGGCGCGGAACCATCGCTGAACCTCGTCGAATTGGTCGCGGTCGGATCGGCGCGCCGAGTTGACGGTCTTCACATAGCATCGCACGGCGTCTTCGAGGACCGCGAAGACCAGCCGCGTCTCGCCGTCGAGCATCGAGCGACGCCGGGTCAAATCGAAAAACTGGACGGGCACGAGAAAATCCGGCTCGAAGCGCGCGCTCAGCCACGGATCCGGCCCGGCGCATGCGTCGATCACCCGGTTCTGATTCGAAGGTCCGTATTGCAGAACCTGTTCTGACACAGCTGTAGACATGCTCGTGGGACCCTCCTTGAGCCGAATTTGGGAACCTGCTTGGTCAGCATTGTCTGTGCCAACTCGGCTTCGGGCATGTTAGGCTAAGAAATCGAGGAATTCAGAGGTTTTGTCCGGCCAATGACGCTTGATGCTGCTCAATTATGCGGCATCATTGCGATTGTCGTCTGTGCAATCGGATCTGCCCGGGGGCTGTGATCAATCGTAAAAAGGCTCTCGCGTGTACCCCGCGATCCGACTACACTGCCGCGGTCCGGGGAGCGGTAACGCGGATGAAGCAACCGAATTGAAACAATTTCCGTATATGGAACTACTGGACTCGACTTGTCCTGAGCAAGAGTATTGTGTTCGTTCGATCTTCCTAATGTGGCGCGAGGCACGATCAATGCTGATATTAAAAACCGGATCGATGCACCTGAACGGTCCCGACAAATGAAAACTCGAACCAAAACTCGACCGACGAAAACCGTGACGAAAACCGTCAAGAGGCAGAAGACCAAGATGGAAGCCGCAGTTAGCACCGGCGGACGACGGATCGATGCGCTCAAGCGCATGCTGGCCAAGGAGCGCGCCGAGACGCTCGCCCGGGTGAAGGAATTGATGCGCGAGCAGGCTCGCAACGGCGGGCAGCCGCCCGCTGATGAGATGGACGTGGCGCGATCGCTATCCGAAGTGGAGACGCATGCGGCGCTATTCGACCGCGCGCAGGAACGGCTCAGCGCGATCGACGCTGCAATCGCGCGGCTGGGAGCGGGAGTCTATGGAACCTGCGCGCGATGCGGCGATGAAATCCCGCTGGCGCGGCTCCAGGTGATCCCATTCGCGCAGTTCTGTGTCGATTGCCAGAACGAAGCGAACACCGAAGCTCGCAGCGGTCAAAGTGGATTGGCCAAGCCGTTTGGCGGCCGCTGGTCAGGGCCCGAAGAGCTCAGCAATCCGGACGACGCAGAAGAACATGTCGAGCCGGTCCGCAATGCCGACGACGATATACAAGTCGACAGTGCGTTCGGGCCGGACGAGGACGAGCTGGAAGCGACGGGCGTCGAGAAGCGTCGTCGCGGGCGTCCGCCGAAAGCGAAGAAGCCGGTCGTGCAGAAGAAGATGCGCTAACGCAGCGACGCCGGGAAAGATCCGACTAATCTAATGTGAAACCCGCCGTGGGTTTCACACTTCCTTGGGCAGGGGTGACCCCTTCACCCAACGCTAAGATGCGGGACTTCGTCCCTGTTCGGAAGTTATAGGGAAGAAGCACAGAGCTTGTTACGCGCGGAGTGTGTGTCATTGCGGGACGCGGATTGGTCGGTTGCGAAAGTTTCGATTGACCGACTAGCGATTGTCGCGGCGCTTAAGTCCTGATTGCCACGCATCTGATACGGTTTCCTCACTTCGATCGCGAGCTTGCTTCCCCGGCATGGCGATTGCTCCCCTGTGAACGCAGCAGTGCGATCGCCTGCGTGAGGATTTCTCTCGAATGGACTTGTTGCTGGTGGAAGACAACCCGACGGACCTGATGGTTATCCAGGCCCGGCTGCGGCACGGATTCCCGGGCGCGCAGATTCTGGCCGCTGACGATCCGATTGGGTTGAATGAGCATCTAAGGCGCGACAGCTGCGATATCGTAATCACCGACTACTGGCTGGGGTGGAGTGACGGATTGTCGGTGCTTCAGCGCGTGCGCGAGCGATGGCCCCGGACGCGAGTAATCATGCTGACCGGCAACGGCGGCGAAGAGGTGGTGGCGGGTGCGTTCAAATACGGATTGTTTCACTACCTGCTCAAGCCTGACGGTTTCGACGAGCTGGTGTCGGTGACGGGCGCGGCGATGGAAAGCAAACGGCGCGAAGATTCCCACGCTCTGATGGCGATGATCTTCAACTCGATTCCTGATGGAGTTCATTGCGTGGACGCCGCCGGGACTATCGCCGCGATCAATTTGGCGGCGCGTCGGATGTACGGATACGCCGACAGCGAGATTGTCGGACGCAGCGTCGAGACCCTGCTGCGGACGGGCCGGAGGGACGAAATCCGGCTGCTGCTGCTGCGGGCGTTCAGCGGAGAAATCGTGCCGCGGTTTCCGATCGTCCAGGTCCGCAGCGACGGCGTCGAAATCGCGGTCGCGATGACAATGCTTCCGATGCGTGACAGCGACGGTGCCGTGTCCAGTGTAGCGTGCATTACAACTTCAATCGGCAAGGCCGTTCGCCAGGTCACCTACCCGAGCAGCCGGGCATGAGTCGCATCCTCCGCGACTTTAATTGGATTTAAACAGTCACTAGCGCGCCTGGCCGGGCGCCGGCGCTCGGAACACCTGCCTGGATCGCTGTTTGCCTTTCTATAGGGCTGCCACGCCCCTACAGCCGCTACCTTGTCGCCCGCTGGAAGACTAAAGTAACCGTCTGATGGCTCGCAATGACTCGCCCAGACTGACTGAACACGGCGCATTGAATCATGTGCCGTTTGTGCGGAGTCGGCCCGTGCGGATCGCGCTCTACTATGCGCTCGGCGGACTTCTCTGGGTAGCGGTTTCCGATCGCGTCCTGTCGCTCATGCCGGCGCATTCGTACTCGCTCAACCGGCTGATGTTCGTCGCGGTAAACTCGCTGCTGCTGTACCTGGTGGCGGCGCGCTACATGAAGACGATTAGGCTGTCGGTTGCGGCGCGCGAGGAAGCGCTGGTGCGTGCGCGTGGCTACTTCGAGTCGTCGGTCGAGGGAATTGTCTCGGCGGACAGCAACGGGATGATTCGCCAGCTCAATCCGCGCGGGCAGGAGCTGTTCGGCTACCACGAAATGGAACTGGTGGGTCAGCCGATCGAGACCCTGATACCGCAACGCTTCCACTATCGTCACGAGGCGCATCGCAGCGCGTTTTTCACGGCGCCAAAATCCCGCATGATGGGCCGCGGGATGGAGATTGCGGGACGCCGCAAAGATGGCAGCGAGTTTCCCGCCGAGATCAGCCTCAACGTAGTGCATACGCATCGCGGCAAACTGGTGATCGCGTTCGTGACGGACATCAGCGAGCGGCGTGCGATGGAACGTGAGGCGCGCCGCAACGAAACGGTCGATGCGCTGGCCGCGGTGGCGGCCGGAATCGCGCACGAATTGAACAATCCGCTGGCCGTGATGGCCTCGCGAATCGAGCTGATGCTGGCGTCGGACCAGGATCTCAGCGTCCAGACGCGCGACGACCTGCTGGTGCTGCAAAAGAACATCGAACGCGCCAGCCGCATCTCGCACAACATGCTTTCGCTGGCGCGTCAGCGCCCGGGCGCACGGATCGCCGTGGACATGAACGTGGCGGTCGAAGAGGCGATGCTGATAGTCGGGGCGGAGGCCAAGGCCGGCGCGCTCCGATACGAAACGAGCCTGGATAGGTCGCTGCCGCCGGTCATGGCTGAGCCGACGGGCCTGGAGCAGGTGCTGATCAACTTTATACTCAATGCACGCGACGCGGGCGCGCACATGATCCGAATCGAGACTGCGTCGGCGCCAGGGCGTGCCGGTCACCTGCAGCTATCGGTGTCGGACGACGGTGCGGGAATCGAGAGCGAGGTGCTCGGGAAACTGTTTCAGCCATTCTTCACGACCAAAGCGAAGGGCACCGGCCTGGGCCTGTGGCTGAGCCAGCGGATCATTCAGGATCACGGCGGCAGTGTCGCGGTCGAATCGGTGAAGGGGCAGGGCGCCACTTTCAAAATAACGCTGCCGACGATGGCCGAGTCGTCCTCGGGGCGCACGACGCTTTCTGCGCGAGTGGACAGGGCGGCGAATCCGCAAGTCTCTGCGGCGCGAAGTAATCAATCCGGCGGCCGCTGATGGATTCCGCGCCGATAGCTGTTCAAGCGAAAATTCTGATTGTGGATGACGAACGCGACCTGGTCGACGCGTACGTGCGGCTGCTCGAGCGCTCGGGCCATCGATGCGTCGCGGCGTTCGACGCTAAAGAGGCAATCCAGATAATCGACGCCGAATCACCCGACCTGGTGATCACGGACTTGAGCCTGCCCGATAGCAGCGGCATCGAGATCATTCGGCACGTGCGTGCGAAATCCGCGAGCACGCCGATCATCGTGATGTCGGGACACAACACGCCCGAACTCAACGAAGCGGCGCACGCGGCGGGAGCGAACATCTCGCTGCTGAAGCCGGTTTCGATTGCGATGCTGAGACGGGTGATAGTCGAAGCGCTCGCGCGGTGAGGGGTTTGCGCTAAGAATAAATCGCGCGTTGGTTCCCATTCCCACTGTGGGAAGGGGAACAGTCGGGTTCGGGGTGTGGAAGATTACAGGGTGCGTTTGAAGGATACGCTGGCTAGGACCAGCATCAGGATCATGAAGACTAGTAGGAATGCTATGTCGCCGCTTACTGCTGTGAAGTCTGCGCCTTTGAATAGGATTTGTTTTATTGCGCTTACTGAGTAGGTTTCGGGATTGAAGTGGGCGAAGGTTCGTAGCCAGGGTGGGAAACTCTCGATTGGGTAGATCGCGCCGCTGGGGAAGAACAGGATCACGTTTAGAAAGCCCGAGAAGACACCTACCAGCCGAGGATGGCCGGCGCGGCCTAGCATCGAGAACGTCATCGCTAGCAGGCCGGTCGCGCTGATGATGATAATTCCTATCAGCATCGCAAGCGCCGGGAATCCGCCGAGGATTCTTCCGCGTGTGATCATCAAGCCTAAAAACAAGACTAGTACGGCGCCGATGCTGGTCACCGTGACGCCGCTGGCTAGGATGCCGCCGGCTATGTCCCATCGCGAGAGCGGAGTTACCAGGTAGCATTCCGTGACGCCCATGAATTTATCCATCACCCAGTTGAAAACGCCGGACATCAGCGAGCCCATGAAGATGGCCATCACGATGACGCCGGGGATGAGCGAGCGATCGTAGTCCACGTAGGGGAACAGCCAGCTCGGGCGCAGCGAGATGTCGTTGAGCTTGGGCTCGCGCGCGGTGACGAAGGTGACCCTCACCGTGGCGGCGGCCTCGTCGAGCACGCTTTCGAGCGTCTGGGAGCTGATGCTGTCGACGTTGTCGGTGAACAGTCCTATTTCCGCGATGCGGCCTTCGGCGACGTCGTGGCTGAAGTCGGGCGGAATGACGACAACGCCCTTGTAGAGCCCGTCGCGGACCTCGTCGACGGCGTTGCTCGGGTCGCTCTCGAAGGTCACGTCGACGGTCTTCGGTCCCGCCTGCAACGCGAGCAACTGTTCGACGATGCGGCGCGCGTAGAGTCCGTGATCCTGCTCGACGACAACGATGGGCAGATGCTTGAGCTGGCCCTGGAAGGAGTTGCCGATGATGACGAGATAAACGATCGGCATCAGGATGACCGAGATCAGCGTGATCGGATTGCGCGTCAGCTTTTTGAGGTCGCGCCGCATGATGGCGAGGAACTTGAGCCCGAACATCGGCGTCCTCCTTCAGCGCTGCTGCGGCATCCCGGCTCCCACGAACAAGCTGACCTTCTTGGCCGGCTCGTCGCGGAGCGTGCGTCCGGTGAAGTGAATGAAGACGTCTTCGAGCGAGAGCTTCTGCACGGTGATCGAAGTCACACGGTCGCCGGCGGCGTCGATGGCCTCGAGAATTTTGGGAATCGCGTGCGCGCCGTCGTTGGATGAGAGCTGGAGGCGGTTGCCGCCGTCGCGATTCACCTCGCGCAAATACGGCATCGGGCGAAGCATCTCGGCGATGGCGTCGGGATTTTTTTCGACCACGAGATCGATCCGGTCCGCACCCGGTACCATCGACTTAAGCCCGACCGGCGTGTCGAGCGCGATTATCTTGCCGCCGTCGACGATCGCGATCCGATCGCAGAGCGACTCCGCCTCGTCCATGTAGTGGGTCGTGAGCGAGATGGTAATTTCGCTTTCGCTGCGCAGCGTCTCGAGCAGGTCCCATACGGCGCGACGGCTTTGCGGGTCGAGTCCGATGGTCGGCTCGTCGAGGAACAACACGTCGGGCGAGTGAATCAGACCGCGCGCGATCTCGAGGCGGCGGCGCATCCCACCCGAATAGGTCGCGACCAGATCGTTGGCGCGCTCGGTCAACCCGACCATGTGGAGCAGGCGATGGCCGCGTTCGCGGCGCTCGCGGCGCGACAGGCCGAAGAATTCGCCGTAGATATCGACGTTCTCCCATCCGGTGAGATCGAGATCCGAGGTGAGCGCCTGGGGGATGACGCCGATATTCTCGCGGACCTGGCGCGGATGGCGCGCGACGTCGAAGCCCGCGACGAACGCTTGGCCGCCGCTCGGCGTCAGCAGCGTGGTGAGCATCCGCACCACGGTCGTCTTGCCGGCGCCGTTGGGGCCGAGCAAGCCGAATACCTCGCCGCGACGAACCTCGAAGTTGACCTTGTCGACCGCGGTGAAAGTGCCGAAGCGCTTAGTAAGGTCTTTGGTCTGTATTGCTAGTGACTCGGGTTCCATCGATTCTCGGAAAGGTGACTTCCGCGGTCATCCCGGGTTTGAGTTCGCCTTCGGCTTGCAGCACCTGGACCTTGACGTAGAAGGTGCGAATGTCCTGGCGCCCGCGCCGTACGTCGCGCTCGGTCGCGAACTGGCCTTCCTGCCCGATAGCCATGACGCGGCCCGAGAAAATCTGCCGCGGCGTGGTCGGCAATTCGATCTGCGCCAACTTGCCGATGTAGAGCGAATTCAGGTCGGTCTCCTCGACGTCGACGCGCGCCCAGATTGTCGAGAGGTCGTCGACGGTCAGAACCGGCACGCCCGGCGTTACCCATTCACCGACTTCGAGCGCCTTGCTGACGATGACGCCGTCGACCGGCGACTTTATTTCGGTGTCGACGATTTGATCGGCATAGAGCTGCACGTTGGCCTGTGCGCTCAGCACGTCGGCCTCGTCCTGCTGGACGCTGGTGATGGCGTCGTCGCGAGTCTTGGCGGCAATCGCGTTGGCCTTGGCGAGCTCGTTGTCGCGCGCGAGGTCGCGTCGCGCCTGCGCCAGGTTGGCGACGGAATGAGCGAGGTCAGCCTTCGATTTGGCGAGTTGATTTCGGAGATCGATATCCTCGATCAGGCAAACGACCTGCCCCCTGGTGACGTGGTCGCCCTCGATCAGATCGAGCTGCTTGATACGGCCGGCGATGCGGCTGGTGATATTCACTTCGGGAGCTTCGATCATGCCGACGACCTTGATCGTCGAACGATCCTCGGGCGGCCACAGGTAGACGCGCCCGAAGAAATAGAATCCGAGCGCCACACCGGCCAGGATCGCCAGCCGGATGACGCGCCGAACCAGGGTTCGGATCATTGCTGATGCACCGGCCTGAAATGATCCGGTGGGTCTGCGCCGAGCGACCGCAATATCATGTTGCCGAGATCGCGGCTCAGCTCGGAGACCGGGCGGCTGGTGCCGTAGTACAGCAGCAGCGATCGAATCGCGCCCTGAATCGCGAACGTCGCCAGCCGCGAATCGACTCGCGTGAACACGCCGGCGCGAATTCCTTCTTCGATTAACGATGCGAAAAAATTGAAGGCGCGGTCGCGCGAGCCTTCGATTATGCGATTGCGGGCCTCGCCCAGCCGCGGTTCCTCGGTCGCGTAGAACTGAAGAAAATCACGGCGCTGATCGTAGAACTCGACCATCACGGCGATTGAACGGCGCATCCGCTCGGCCACCGGCAGCTTGGGGTCGGCGCTCGCCTGATAGGTGCGATACGCAGTGTCGAGACCGTCGCTCAGAACGCCGAGGTAGAGCGCGTCCTTCGACGGAAAGTAGAGATACAGCGTCCCCTTGGCGACTCCGGCGGCGGCAGCTACCCGGTCCATCGTGACGGCCTGGTAGGGCTCGTGCGCGAAGAGCTTGAGCGCGGCGGCGAGAATCCGCTCGCGCTTGGCGGCTTGTTCGTCGTGAACGTGGAAGGGGCGATCATTGGTAATTTTAGTTGGATTTGCGCTTGTTGTATTCATAAACTGACCAGTCAGTCACATATTCGAATGACCGAGCGTGCGAGTCAACAGACCGTACGCTCTGGGAGGGATTCGGTTGCGCGCCCCAGTATGCGTTGCCTAGACTCGTCGAGTTCGATTGTCGATCACGTCGGCGCCCGTAGCTCAACTGGACAGAGCATCAGACTTCGGATACGACCCAGCCAGGTAACGCATCGAGACATAGTCAGTCTCAGCAAGACGAAAAGCCCTTGTGCCAGAAGGGGTTCGCGCGTTGCCTTCGTTCGCACAGATTCTCTCCGAGTCTCGTCAAATCGACCCGATTCTGGTCACAAATGCCCAACTATTGCCCAACTAGTTTTTAGGGCTCCGAAAATCCTCAAAAAGTCCGATCGACTCGTTTATCTCCCACCACTGCTCAACTTTTCGAATTCCACGAGGTCAAAGCGGAATTTCAAACTCAGGCGCAAAGTTTTTCTTAACCTCGGGCCCGAACCCATCGAGATTTGCGCTCGCATCCGAGGATTTTGGTCAGATGTCAACGCCGGAGCAAAAGTACATCAACAGGCCGGAGTAAAAATGCATCAGTCTGGCCGGGGTTGGTTTGAGTTCCGGCAGGAGGAGCGCGAGGGGGATTTTCTCCCTCGCCCTTTCGAGGAACTGCCGGCGTTCGAGCGAGTATCTAGGTGGGTCTTATCCGGGTTCGGTCGGTTGAGGATCGTCTGCGATATGCTGCCTGCTGTGTTTGAGCCTAAAGC
>JBAWCX010000628.1:0-3188 GCA_049590495.1 Binatus sp. (SeqCode) | reverse complement strand
CCCGCGATTGCCGACGGCGATATCTCGTTGTTCAACACCGCGCTCACTGCGGGATTTGCTGCGCAAGGCAAACGGCAGCTCCGCAGCGAGATGGCGATGGTCAGCAACCAGGTGCTGGTCGCGCGCTTGGTGGACTTCGGCGACCTGGAAGCGGTGCGCGTCGCGGTCGAGATGACGCACCATTACCTGAACCTGGCGCTCGAGCATCTGGCGGGCGGCGATCTGCAAAGCGCGATCGAACATCTGCGCGACACGCCGCTGAAACTGCTGTTTCGCCTCGGCGTGAGCTTGACGATCGATCTGCGCACGAGCACCGAGTTGACCCTCAGGAAGCTCGGCCTCTCGAGCGTCAAGGTCCGCGAGATACCGTACCTCGACTCGCCCTATCGCGAGGCGCTGGCCGGCTTCATGGCGCGCCAGCCGCGATTCTACAGCGGGCTGGACGGCAGCGGCGCGGTCGAGATGCGCGATTTCAGCGGCATGCGCGACTTGCATCTCAGCTACGCGATTCTCGATCAGATCGATTCGGCCGCCGAGCTGTTCCGCGCGATGTTCGCGATCGATATCGCGTCGCCAAACTTCCGCGCCCAGATGGCGGCGCGCGAGATTCGCCTCAGTCAACTTGTGCTGACCGGGCTCGCCCGCCTGGCGCTGGACAATCGCCTCACGGTCGATCCGATCGAAGGCAGCAGGCTGACCGCGATGCGCGCGGCGATCATGACCGGGCAGCCGGGCACGCTCAGCGAAGAGTTCCGCACCAGGATAAATCAAACGCTCGCCGAGCGGATGGACGACGCGACGCGAAAACGCACCGCCGCCTTCCTGAACTCATGCCTGAACCTGCTCGAAGAGGAGTTCGCCAACCTGGGCGGCGAGCGCGAAATCGATCCGCGCTTTATCGAAAGCGTGCTCGTGCGAACCGGATAACAAGGTCACGTGGCAATCGATTCATCAAAAGCCGAATGCAAGCAGGACGCGGGCCTGTTTGCGCCGGTTATCGATCGCACTCGTTGCGAGGCCAAAGAGGACTGCGTCGAGGCTTGTCCGTACGACGTTTTCGAGGTGCGCAAGCTGGGCGACGACGACAAGCGCGCGTTGCCGCTGGTGTCGCGATTGAAGGCATGGGTCCACGGCAATCGCCAGGCGTTCGCGGTGCGGGCCGACGAATGCCACGCGTGCGGGCTGTGCGTAATCGCTTGCCCGGAGCACGCCATCAAGCTGGCGCGAGTGGCGAGTCCCGCCTAGCGCGCGCCGCCGCCGTCCGCTGCGAGCGTGACGGTACGGCTGGAGCCGTCGCGATTCAGCGTCAACGTCACGGCGCCACCCTTGACGCCCGCGGCATCGCGGCTGAAGTCGTCGAGCGCATTGACGTTGTGATCTCCCAACTTGAGTACGATATCGCCGCGCGCGACGCCCGCCTTCTCCGCCGACGACGAGACCTCTGACACCAGCACGCCGTGCTTGTTAGGCAAGCCGAACGCGCTCGCCAGGTCGGGAGTCAGTTGTTCGACCGTCAATCCCAGCGCGCGCGCAGTGTCAGGAATTTTTCCGGCGGCGCCAAGCCCCGTCGTCGGCGCCGATTCGAAAAGCTTGTTGTTCACGTAAATGGGCACGTTCATGCCCATCGCCAGCGCGATCGCGTCGCTGGGACGGCTGTCGATCGAGTAGCGGCCGCCGTCCATGTAAATCGTCGCGTAGTAAATCTCGTCGCGCATGTCGCCGATGACGATTCGGTCGACGCTGTTCCCGGTCTGGCCGATTATCGAGCGAATCAAATCATGCGTGAACGGCCGCTCCGGCTTGATTCCGTGCAGCGCGAGCAGGATTGCCGTCGCCTCGCTCTCGCCGATCATGATTGGCAGCGCGCGAGATTCATGCTCGTCGAGTAGCAGCACGTAGTTCGCGCCCGACTCGTCGTCATAGCCGACGCGGGCGACCCGGACTCTAACCTCGTCGGGTGAAACTTTCGCGGATGCGGACGAGCTGGATGGCGAACGACTGCACGAGCAAGCTGCCACGACGGCTGCCAGAAGCAGCAGACAGAGGTGCCGTCCGCCGACAGGCTTCATGCTCAAACCTTACGCGCGTCGTACGCTTGATGCCAAGCACGCGTCAGCCACGGAACTCACGCGCCACGATGTACAGCTCAGAAGATCCCGGGCGGCTCGCTTTGGTCCGCGTCACCTCGACGCTTGCGAAGTGGCGTTTGAATGAATCGACGATGTCCTTGAACTGTGCGCCCATGAACAGCTTCGCGACCATCGCGCCGCCTGGTTTCAGCATCGTGATCGCAAAGCCCAGCGCGCAATCGATGAGTTCGCGCGACCGCGCCTCGTCGCGCGCAGCAATTCCCGTCAGCTTCGGCGCAAGGTCGCTCGTGACCAGATCGGCGCGTCCGCCCAACTCGGTCTGCACGCGCGCGGCGACGGCAGGATCGAGAATGTCACCGGCGATCGCGATCGCACCGGCCGGCGGGTTCTTCACCGGCGCAAGATCGACTCCCACCACGCGTCCGTTCGCGCCCGCCGCCGCCACGAGGATCGCCAGCCATCCGCCAGGCGCGCATCCCAAGTCAACGATTCGCGCACCGGCACCGACCAACCGGTTGCGCGCAATTATTTCCTCGATTTTGAACGCCGCCCGCGACGGCAATCCCAGCGCGCGCGCCTTGCGATAAAATTTGTCGTGTGGTTCGTAGGTCGCCACAAATTCATCCGTTCGCTTTGCCGCGAGCGCCGGAGCGGCTATCTTGATCTACTCCGCCCCGAAGTTTTGAAACTGCGACGGTCACCGTGAAGCTCGACGATTTGAATCCTGAACAGCGCGCCGCTGTGCTCGCGCCCGACGGCCCAATTCTCATCCTCGCCGGCGCGGGCTCCGGCAAGACTCGCGTGCTGACTTACCGTATCGCCCACATCCTGGCCGAGCGCAAGGCGTCGCCGGCCGAGATGCTGGCGGTGACGTTCACCAATAAGGCCGCCAACGAGATGCGCGAGCGGGTCGCATCACTGGTCGGTGACGACACCCGCCTGCCGTGGGTCAGCACGTTTCATTCCGCGTGCGCCCGAATCCTGCGGCAAGAGGGTCACGCGCTCGGCTACGATCGCAATTTCTCGATCCTCGATGAAGGCGATTCGCTGACCACCGTTCGCCGCGTGCTCGACGACGCCGCGCTGGCCGACTCGCCG
>JBAWCX010000627.1:0-2979 GCA_049590495.1 Binatus sp. (SeqCode) | reverse complement strand
CCGCATGTCTTTACTCAAACAAACTATCGCCTCGATCCGCCCGATCGACAACGAAGCGGCGTGGGCTGCCGACGCGCGCCTCAACTCCCTCACCAAGCCTCCCGGCAGCCTTGGCTATCTCGAAGATCTCGTGCGCCGCCACGCCGCAATCTGCCACAACGAAAATGAATCGGTGAAATCCGGTCACGGCGCAATCGCCGTGTTCGTCGCCGACCACGGTGTCGCGGACGAAGGCGTTAGCGCATTTCCACAGGCCGTGACGGCCGAGATGCTGCGCAATATCGCCGCCGGCGGCGCCGCTATCAGCGTGCTCGCGCGACGCTTCGGCTACTCGCTCAAAGTCGTCGATGTCGGCGTCAAAACCGACACCAGCGCCAATCCGCTCGCGGGCGTGACTTATCGCCGCATCGGCGCCGGCACCGGCAACTTCCTCGACGGCCCCGCGATGACGCCGGACGAGACGAACCGCGCGCTCGAAGTGGGAATCGAAATCGCGCGCGAGCTCGCCGGCAGTGGCGCAACTCTGATCGGCATCGGCGAGATGGGAATCGCGAACAGCACGCCCGCCGCCGCGCTCCTATGCGCGCTGACCGGGATCGCGCCGGACTCGATAGTCGGGCGCGGCACCGGCCTCGACGACGCCGGCGTGCGCCGCAAGACCGAAGTCGTTACGCGCGCGCTCGAGATTCATCGCGCCGCGCTGGCTTCGGGCGAGTCGATGCTCGCGGCACTTGGCGGTTTCGAGATTGCCGCGATGGCCGGCGCATGCCTCGGCGGCGCCGCCTCGAACGTCCCGGTCGTCGTTGACGGTTTTATCGCGACCGCAGCCGCCGCGGTCGCGGAGAAGATTCATGCTGGCCTGTTCGATCATCTTTTTTTCAGTCATCGCTCGGCCGAAGGTGGCCATGCGCTCGCGCTCGATCACTTTAACCTCCGTCCGATTCTCGATCTCGATCTCAGGCTCGGCGAAGGCACCGGCGCGGCGCTGGCGATGAACGTGATCGAATCCGCACTCGACCTGCTCAACAACATGGCGACGTTCGAGGGCGCCGGGGTTTCCGGCAAACTGCGATGACCGGCGACGCGGGCGCGCCGGCGACGAAAAGCGGTTTTCTAAGCGAACTGCGGCTCGCGGCAAGCTTCCTCACGATTTTTCCGATAATCGATCAGCGTCGCGCGTCCGACGACACCGTCGCCGCGTCGTTCGCATGGTTCCCGATTGTCGGCTTTGCGCTCGGCGTCGCGCTCATCGCCGAGGATTGGATTCTCGCCCACGTGTTCGCGCAAGTGCTTCGCTCGGTTCTCATCATCATCTCTCTCACTGTCGTCACCGGCGCTGTTCATCTCGACGGACTGGCGGATACGGCCGACGCGCTCGGCGCGGGCCGCGATCGCGAGCGAGCCCTCGACATCCTGCGCGACAGCCGCGTCGGTACTTTCGGCGCGAGCGCAATTTTCTTCGACCTGACGTTGAAAATCCTCGCGCTCTCGACGCTCGCGGGTCACCGCCGATACGCCGCCCTGCTGGTCGCGCCGATGCTCGCGCGCTGGGCGATGCTCCTGGTCGCCTCCGGACTGCCTTATCTGCGCGCCTCGGGCGCAGGCTCGACGCTGCTGAGCAACAACAAGCTGGGTTCACGCGCTGCCTTCGTCGCCGTTTTCACGATCGCCACCATGCTGATGCTAGGTGCGATGCGCCCGATCGCTCTCGCCACCGCAGTCGCAATCGTAATCGTGCTCAAGATGCGCTGGTTCTACCGGCGATGGCTGGGCGGGGTGACGGGCGATTTGATCGGGGCATGCAGCGAGCTGGTCGAGATTGCGGTCCTCGTCACGATGGCCTCGTGACGTTCACGTTCACTTCAACTTTAGCGGGAATCCGGCGACCATCATGAGCACACTATCCGCCACGGCTGCGACTTTCTGATTCGTCCAGCCCAGCAGATCGCGGAAGCGGCGCGACTCGGCGTGATCGGTCGGCACGATTCCCGATCCAACTTCATCGGTCACCACGATGCTCGCGAAAGGCGCCTGCTTCAGCGCCGCCGCGAGCCTGTCCGCCTCCCCGAGAATCGGCCCGTCCGTTCCGTGACTCAGCATCAGGTTGGATATCCACAGCGTCAGGCAATCGACCACGACCAGGTCCGCGCTTTTGCCGAGCTTCTCGAGCGCGGCGACCACCTGCATCGGCTCCTCGACCGTCTGAAAGTCCGGCGGCCGCGTCGTGCGATGAAATTCGATTCGCGCCGTCATCTCGTCGTCGAGCCCCTGTCCGGTCGCGACGAAAAATTTGCGTTGATAGGAAAGCGAGAGCTTCAGCGCCTGCATGCTCTTGCCGCTGCGAGCGCCGCCGGTGACTAGCGTTATCGTGCCCATGCGAATCATCAAGCGTACACGATCGCGCCGCGCGTGACGAAAATTTTCGTTCAGCTCGAGCGCGGTTGACTACCATTCGTGCCGCGCGTAACTTCTGCGTCGCACCCGGTGCACGGGAAGCCGGTTAAAATCCGGCGCTGCCCCGCAACTGTGTGGGGGGACGACGGCCCATCATGCCACCGCTTCGGCGGGAAGGCGGGCCCGAGGACGAACCCCAAGCCAGGAGACCGGCCGGGTCACTAACTGTCTGCCTTCCGCGGGGAGGGTGGCCTCAGGCACGAATTTCCTGAAGCCCGATCCTTCGAACCGCGAGGGGTCGGGTTTTTCTTCTTCGTTGCCCCGACCGCTCCTCCGCGCGTGCTGGCAGCCTTTGAACTCGGAGGGAGTTCATGCGGTTTCTCAATTCGTTCTTGTCGATGGTAGGTGCGATCTCGCTGTTGGTATCGATCGCACACGCTCAAGCGCCCGCGTCAGTGGCGTCACCCACGCAGACTCAGATCAAGGCGGCGCCGGAAAATTGGGCCAAGTCCTCGACGCCGGCAAAAAAGAAAGCCGGACAGGCGACGACGACGCCCAAGAAGGAGGAGGCGCAGAAGCTAAATC
>JBAWCX010000626.1:0-1819 GCA_049590495.1 Binatus sp. (SeqCode) | reverse complement strand
GCCCCGTATGCCCGGTGCCGAAGCCCAAAATCACGCGTCCCGGCGCGAGCTGGTTGATCGTCGCGATCGAATGCACCGTTACCGGCGCGATCCGGTTCGACGCAATCGCCACGCCGGTGCCGAGTTTGATCTTCTTTGTATTAACCGCGGCCAGCGCCATGCACGCGTAAGTGTCGCCCCAAATCATGTGCGAGTCGGGAATCCACGCGTGACTGAAGCCGTGCTCCTCGGCGTACTTGACGTCCGTGATCGCGCGCTCCGGCTTGGTGAATATCAACGTTCCGAAATCCATAGTCAGGTTCCTCTCATGGAACGCGACTATAGCCGACCTCTACCGCGGTCCGTCAAAGCGGGCTACGGTGCGACGCCGATCGCCGCGAACACGCGATGCATCACGCGCACGGGATCCTCCCGCCAGCGCTCCGCCAGCATCGCACGCAACTCGTCGTCGAATGCCGCAACCTGCTGCGGCGCAAGGCTCGCCCCGACTCCGGCGCTCGCGCGAATCCGCCCACGCCATGCCTCATGCGTGTAGATCGCGTCGATGTCGAACGAAAACGTTTCGATATTTGCAAAGCCCGCGACCGCCATGTCGCGCGGCCACTGCGGATAGATTCCCAGGCCTCCGCTGAGTTTCCATTTCGGATTGTGCTTCTCGATCAGCTTCTCCGTCGCCTCGGTCATATTGCCCGGCAGCGGAATCCAGTCGAAATGCGCGATCACGAGCATCCCGCCCGGCTTCAATACGCGTCGTGCTTCGGTAGCCGCGCGCGGACGATCGAACCAATGCCAACACTGTCCCGCCGTCACGAGATCGAACTCCGCCGCCATTCCAGTCTCTTCCGCGGCCGCATTGACGTACTTCACGACGACGCCCGCGCCTCGATCGAGCTCCGCCGCCTGCTCCATCAGCGGCGTCGATCGATCGAGCCCGGTAACTTCGCATCCGCGCAGCGCGAGTCCGCGCGCGATCGTTCCGATGCCCGTTCCGAGGTCGAGGGCGCGCATTCCCGCCCGAAGGATTCCCGACGATTTCAACCGCTCGAAGAATTCGTCAGGGAAACCCGCGCGATGACGTCCATAGTCGCCCGCGGTCTTGCCGAAATCCGCGCGCAACTCCTTGAATCGCACTTCCGCCGAGCTCATGCGCTGTTCCTCCCGTGAACTTGACTGTATATAACTGTCTCTATCTGGACGCAAGTTGATCGACCGGTACTTGACGACGCCCCCGCGCGCATGGCGTGATTCTGATGGTGGCGACTCGCAACTCCGAACGAGCCAATTCCGAACGCGCAGGCATGATAACCGCCAATGAGGCGGCCGATCAGCTCGGCGTCAAGCTCGGCACACTCTACGCCTACGTCAGCCGCGGCTGGCTGAAGAGTTATCGCCGCAAAGTCGGCCGCCAGGCGCTGTATCGCCGCGCGGACATCGAGGCGCTGCGCGGTGTCGTCTCCACCGAGCGTGGACGGCGCGGACGCAGTCTGCCCGCCGCATCGACGTGGGTGACGGTCGCGCAACCCAAGAGCATCGACGACGGCGCGCCCGGTGTCATCGTCGCAGAGTCCGCCGTCAGCTCGATCAACGAAGGCAAGCTCGCGTATCGCGGCTACCCGATCGAGGAAATCGTCGCGCACGCGTCGTTCGAGGAAGTCTGTCTGCTGCTGTGGAGCGGCGAGCGCCCCGTCGCCGAGGAAATCGCCGCGCTGCGTGCCGAGATCCAGGGCGCGCAGATGCCGCTCTCGGTTGCCGACGCGCTTGCCGCAGTCGGTGACGACGCGCCCCCGCTGCTGCGGCTCGCCGCGGTGATGCCGAGTCT
>JBAWCX010000625.1:0-3407 GCA_049590495.1 Binatus sp. (SeqCode) | reverse complement strand
CTCTTCAGGGGGGTCAGCTGGTAAGCGCCGGCACCGATCAGCGACATGCCGCAGGCAATCGGTATCGCTCGGCTGATAAGGTCTGAAGCCGTGGCAACGTGCGCGATTCCGACGCCGCCGGCGTATGCTACCAGACCGAATGCGAGCCAGGAGGCGAAATACCCCGCGCCGAGACACCACGTCGCCAAACCCACGTGCCGGTCACCACGAAACCTAGCTGTCTTCTCGTAGACTAGGAACATCGGCAAGGCTGACGGCAACATCATTGCGATCATCATCGCGAGCCACATTGTCGCAAATAACAGCAAGCTTGAGAGCCATCCCTGCCCCGGCATACGCATCCACATCATCGACATTGTCCAGCCGCCAGCCATCTGCATGCCTCCGGGCATCACGCGGACAAAATGGAGGGTGACAATAGCACTGGCTGCGAAGAATGTGGCCGCGGACCAGAAGAGAGCTTGTTCAGCAGGACGGGTCACATCTCAAGCGTTGGTCCAATCAAAGGCATTCAGCTGCGCGTAACAGTCGCGATACTCGAACACCAGGTCTCCGCCTCCGGTAGCGGAAATTCGTGTTGCATTTCCCATCTCGGCTTCTTTGTATTCGAAGCCACTGGGCAATACGATCCGGGCGCGATGTTCTTCGCCGGTCGTCGGATTCTTTATCGGCTCCGTGGCATATTCGGCGATACCATCGATCTTGAGCGAAGCAGTTCGGCGCTCGCGATCGGTCACAAAATCGATACGCTTGAAAAGCGGTGGCAGCGTATTGGGGCAAACGGCACCGAAGACCTCAAAGTATGCACCGCCCTGCTTGCCGCTAGTGATAGCGATCAGGGCCTCGCGTTGCTTTTCCGATGCGCGTTCGTCGAGAACGAACACGCGCGTCCCATTGCCGTTCTCGATAGCTCCGGGCCACGATATCACTTGCGCGAATCGCAAGCCGGACAGCGAAGTTGATCCGTAGGCACCTTCGCGGATTTCGTGCGCCGCAACCGCCTGGCAGCTGCCTCTACTGGGCGGCGCATTGAATTGGCACGGGCAGCCCCAAGCGCAGTTACAAGTGACAGCACTTTCGCCCGCGATGCGCCATTTAGTCCCGACCGGACTCATGATCGAATCTCACTGCCTGCTCAATCAAACTGTATAAGGCCAGCGCCACTGTAAAGCAACGGTTGTTGTGATCAAGCGTGCGTGCCGGCTTCTCACCAACATCGCGGATTATGCGGTTGATCCACGCGCAAGTTAGTCAGTCCGCCAAGCCCAAGTTGAGTCCAAATCATCTAATAGTAGTTAATTCCGCTAGAGAATTCCGCGCTCGGTGAAGTGATCATCCACTGCGTCGAGTCAATCACAAATGTGTATGGCGATGGTCCGCGGACCTAGGTAAATCGCAGCGGGATAGGTTTTGCCCGATTCTGCCGACTTGCGCCGACCAAAGCGCTCTCCAGGTCCGCGCGCGTGTGATCGCGTATCGCGCGCCCGCGCGCGGATTTCGATCGATCCTCTGACGTGTGTGTGGCGAATTACTGATTTCCCCAGAATCAGCAATTCGCCACACACAGGTGACGGCTCGGAAGATCCTGACTCTCGCCCGTGAAGAGCGACGCCCGGCCGGAAGAATTATCGATCGATCGCGGGCAAGCTATGAGCGAAAATCGAGTTATATCAATCGGTTTTAGACAGCCCAAGAGTCGAATACGCTAGGCACACACAGGACAGTATGCTTCACATCCGCATGATAAGTGCTTATGAGGGAGGGACACGAAATGCCGACTTCTCTCTTTTCTGCCGATTTCCGCGCGGTGATGGATCGCGGTGCCAAACCGTCCGGCCCTAGTGCGTCGCTGTTTCCATCGCCAATCGATTGGCGCGATCAATGGATCTATTTTCTCATGGTGGACCCGACCGCAACCGCATCTCCCGTCTTCAACACGGTCTTCGTCACTTCGAACGACTTCGACGGCAACCTTGGCGGTCAGACCGGTGCCGACGCCGATTGCGCGGCGGCAGCAACCGGCGCGGGCCTGTCCGGCACCTTCAAGGCCCTGGCTCTCTACCTCGACACTCAACGCAGAGGACAAGCTGGGCACAGCGCGAGGCTTCGTCCGCATCGACGGCCAGCCTTTCGCAGACCAGGTCGCCGACATAGTGGCCGGACACATACTCAACCCGCTGGACATCGATGAAAACGGCGACTTTGAGTCCTCCATCTTCGTATTTCCGTGGACCGGCACCACGAGCGCCGGAACGGTCTCCTCTAATACGTGCGCGGACTGGACCTCAAATTCGAGTTCCGGAGACCACGGTGTTGCGAGGGACGGGCCGGCACTCTGGACCTTAGTAGGCGACGACCCTTGTAGTAGCAGTGCACCTCTCTATTGCTTTGAGGTCTCCCAGGTTACCCCGCTCACCGTGACAAAGACGACTGGCCGAATCGCATTCGTTTCCAAGGAGATCTTCGACACCACCACCGGAATAGCAGAGGCCGACGCCATCTGCGCCAATGAGGCGTCTGCCGCTTCGCTCTCAGGAACCTTTCAGGCGCTTCTTTCGACCTCCGCCATCCCGGCGGCAACGCGGCCGGGCTTTGATTTCTCGGCCGGGTCGGCGCCGTATGTGAGGCCCGACGGGATTAAGATCGCGGACGCGCCGTCGCTAGCGACGGGAGGAAACCTCGATAGCGGCATCTGGCAGAACGCCGACGGTACTTACGTTACGGCATTAGTGGCGTTCTCGTGGACGGGGTCTTCGACGCCCTCGTCGTCCACCACCATGGCCGACACCTGCAACGACTGGAGTAGCAATTCAAATTCAGTGAGTGGCGATGTGGGTGTCGTCGCGGACTCAGTTCTCTGGTGGACCACCGGGCTTTCGCAGGGCTGCAATGGTTCCCTCAGGATCTATTGTCTGCAGGAATAGCCGCGGCCGCGCCGCGCGTTATTCCGTAATGCTGATAGACGATTTTCTGGGTTGAGGGTTTCGTGGTGCCGGGGGCGGGACTCGAACCCGCACGGAGGTTACCTTCCAAAGGATTTTAAGTCGTTTGATCGATTCTCTAAGTACTCGATATTATTACGAATATTTTTAAGAAACGTGAAGGTGCGTAAATCTCTGTGTAAGTATTGAAAAAGAACCAGCAATATCGGTCATCTTCAGCTCTGCCGTTCTGAAGGCTTTCACCGGGACCAAGAGCGTTAATCCGGCGTCTTGCTTCGCGCCCGCTTTTCCCTTCACAGCGCGGGTAGCGGAATTGTCAGCGCATCGTAAACCGTGGCTCGGGGTCCGTAGGCGGCCTGAAAAACGCCGATACCGGTCGCGGGCCGAATCAAATTAGTGCGATCGAAAACATTGAGCAGGACAACCCGATTCTCGATGTGACCGAGTATCGGCACCTCGAGAGAC